>NZ_JALVTW010000015.1 GCF_027023985.1 Persephonella sp.
AGGTAAGATTGAGGAAAGATTGAAAGAACTGATTTTTGAAATAGCTGATGAATATGGATTTGACATATTAGCTTTAGAAATAATGCAAGACCATATACATTTGTTTGTATCAGCTCCACCTAAATATGCACCTGCAACTTTAGTTAAGTTGTTTAAAGGAATAACTGCAAAGAAACTGTTTAAAGAGTTCCCAGAACTCAAAAAGCAGTTTAGGAAAGGTCATCTATGGACACCATCTTACTATTTAGGGACTGCTGGTAATGTATCAGCAGATACGATTAAAAGGTATATAGACAATTTTTAAATTGAGTGAGCCGAAAGGCGAACAGGAATGTCAAGGAAAGTAAAAAGAAGCTTAAAAATAGAGTTAAATAATACAGACCCAACCACAAACATAGTATTAGGATATTTAACCTACCACGCAGGAAAACTCTGGAATGAAGCAAACTACCTTGTAAAAAACAAACTGGCAAAACCAAACAAGTTTGACCTATACAACAAACTCAAAGATACTTCCATACATAAAAAATCCCTACAAAGCAGAACAGCACAAATCATATTAGATGAGCTGTCAAGAGGCTGGCATAATTTCTTTAAATACTTACAGAAACCAGAAAAATACCCATCACCAGTAAAACCACCAAAATACAACAAGAAAAAATCACCACACAGACCAGTAATTTACGATAAAACAGGGTTTACAGTTGAAGGAAACACAATAAGACTGTCATTGTCTAAAGAATTAAAGCAACATCTAAAAGAAAAACACGGAATAGACATAGACTACCTAAGAATAGAAACAGGATTAGACTTAAGCCAGTTAAATATACTAAACATACAAATCACACCATACAAAGCATATGGAAACATTACTTACAGGTTAAACATAGTATACGAAAAAGAAATAGAAGAACTTAAACCAAAAACAAATAAAGCACTTGCAATAGACTACGGAGTATCAAACTTTGCAACGATTGTGATAGAGAACCAGCCAATAAGCTATATAGTAGATGGGAAAGGAATACAGTCAATATTAAGAAAATACCTAAAGAAATTAGCCAAATGGCAAAAGAAAAGAGATAATCTGTTAAATAAAGGACTTTCAACAAATAGAGTAGATAAGATACTCCACAGAATACAAAGAAGGATAAATAACCTGATACGAGACTTTAGTCATAAAGTTTCAAATCTAATAGTAGAGATAGCAAAGAAATACAATGTTTCAACAATTGTGATAGGCAAACTACAAGAAAGTAAAAACAAGGAAAGCAAGCTAACAAGTATAGTAGACCAGATGTTAAGTTTACTACCACACGGTAGAGTGTCAAAGCAAATAGAATACAAAGCAAGTGAATATGGAATAAAGACAATACTTGTAGATGAAAGCTATACTTCAGGTGTGGACAGCTTAAAAAATGTAGCTGTCAGCAAAGAAAATTACACACCTGAAGCAAGGAAACACAGGGGACTATTTAAAAGCATATTAGGATTAGTAAACGCAGATGTAAACGGAGCAAGAAACATACTTAAAAAGTTTAAAAAGAGATTTCACGATTACATTACAGGCTTAAAGAAAGTAATAAGAATTAGAGTATTTGGAAAGTTAGCAAGTAGCCCCAAGTCTGTCCAAGTATATAGGCAGATAGGGGTAGCAAGGTGTGGTGACCACCTGTCAGGGATAAGGCTATCCTACGATAGCAAACTTCCTGAGAAGCCACCGACTTTAGTCGGTGTGTAGTTCACTTCTACTTGTTTTAGCTTTTCTGTTTTGGAGTTTAACCTGTTTTGTATATCTGCGATAGTGTAGTTGTATAACCATTTTGCTTCTAAGAACACTCTTTCAAGCCAGTGTTTTTGCCCTTTGTTTAGATTAGAGTATGAGATTTTAAGCTGATAGACTTTAGGGATTTGGTTTTTGCGTTTTTCTTTTGTCCTTTTCAGACTTTCTTTTATTTTTTGTTTTTTATCTAAAACTGTTGTAGTCATTTTGAAAACTTCTATAATATTATAGCAAATTAACGATTAAAGGGTTTTGAGAGTTTCTGACGAAACTCTCTGCCATTCATCCCAGTTTTAAAAAACTGGGCTTTCTGGCAATTTTTCTGTAAAAGAGGTTATAGCTTTCAGCCTGAGAAATAATATCCCTTTTGAAAATTTAAAAAATTATTATTTTAAATATATAAAGAACATAGGATTTAAAAACCCAGAATTAGAAAGGATGTTTAAAAATGATTGATTTTAAGAAAATTAAGGGCTTTTTACTTGATTTAGATGGTGTTTTATACATCATTGATAAACCGATAGAAGGTGCACAGGAAACCCTAAAAAAGCTAAAAGAAAAATATCCAGTCAGGTTTATCACAAATACAACCACAAAACCCCGTAAAGTCGTTTATGAAAAGCTAATCAAAATGGGCTTTGATGTTAAAGAAGAAGAAATTTTTTCCGCCCTTGAGGCCACAAAACAGTTTTTAAAGGAAAGAGATGCCGGTGCATTCCTAATCCTTACAGACCTTGCCCTTGAAGACATGAAAGATATAAAAAGGGAACCTGTTGAGTATGTAGTTATTGGGGATGCACGGGATAATTTTACTTATGAGAATATGAATAAAGCCTTTAGATATCTAATGGATGGGGCTGAGCTACTGGCAGCTGCTAAAAACAAATATTTCAGGGATAAAGATGGCAAATTATCTTTAGATTGCGGAGCATATATAACAGGACTGGAATTTGCAACAGGTAAAAAAGCAAAGCTTATAGGTAAACCTAATAAAGACTTTTTCCTACTTGCTGTTAAATCAATGGGATTAAAGCCGGAAGAAGTGGCAGTTATAGGTGATGATATAGAGGCAGATGTTAAAGGAGCAATGGACGCCGGATTAAAAGGAATACTGGTAAAAACAGGCAAATTTACCCCTCAAGATTTAGAAAAAGGTATAAAACCAGACCTGATAATAGAGAATATAAATCAGATTTTGGAGTATATAGATTAAATGAAAAATTTAGAAATAGAAACTATTAAAAAGATTTTAGAAGAATTTGTTAAAGATACTGGTGAACAACTTGAATTAATTTTAATCGGTGGTCTTGCTTTGCAGCTTTACGGATTAGAAGATAGAGCCACCATAGACATAGACGCTGAAGTAGAAAAAGGAGATTTATTTAAGCTTTTCCATTTTCTAAAAGAAAAAGGAATTCCAGCAGATTTAAGTGAAAATATTGCTGGATGGTCTGTTGTTTCGATGCCTGAAGGATATAGAGAAAGGGCAAAGATTATATTACAGGATACAAATTTAGTCATAAAAATATTAGACCCCTATGATTTTGTGATTGCAAAATTAAGAAGAGGAACCCAAGAAGATTTTGAAGATGCATTATTTGTGGCAAAAAGGTTCAACCTTAATCCTGAGAAGATTTTAGAGTATGGAGAACTTGCAATAAAAAACTCTATAAAAGATACAGCTTTGCTTAATTTTAAAAATAGATTGGATATATTTGTTAAAAAACTAAAAGAGGAAAAGAAAAGTTGAAATTAAAAATAATTCCTGCTTTTACAGGAAGGGAATATAAATCTATAGATGAAATTTTAAAGGATACAAAAGCAAAAAAACTCCTCTGGGCTGAGATTTTGTTTAATGATGAGATAGACTGGGAAAAATTTAAAGACAAAATAAAAGAAGATTACAAAAAAGCAGCTGTTTTTTATACAAATTTTAGATATTTGTTTAAAAGCAGAAAACCACTACCAGAAATGAAAGAAAAAGTAGATGAAAAAGAAATTAGAAGATTTGAAGAGGTTTATAGATTTTTGAATATAGAACAAAGCTAAAGTCTATATTTCTTTCTTCCAACTTAAAAAGATTTGCTGACTTTGTATATAAAGTGTAGTGTTAAACAAATATATCTATTTTCTCGTGTTGATTATTGTTTTCCTGTTGTTGTTTTTGCAGTTCTATTCTTGCTTTCATTTCAAGCATAGCTGCTCTGGCAGCTACGGCTCTATCTTGTGGAGAAGGGTCTGCAGGTGCAAGGGCTGCTCTTTTTATTTTCTGGGCTATCTCTATAGTTTCCTGTGGAGTTCTACCTTCTTTTATTTTTATTGGAACTTCTCCACCAACTATGTATAACTTTCCATCGGGGCCCTTTTTATACTCATAATGAACAGATCCTGCCAGTTCCCCACCGGCAACTTTATGCGCCATTTCGTGCGCTTTTACTTTTTGTTCAATCATCCGAAGTTGCTGAATAATCTGCTGTTGCTTTATGTCATCAATGGTTTTATACTCCTGATAATAAGCCCCTGAATTCCCAACTCCCTCAATCATTTCAATTTAAAAATTAATGATACTCATTTGTAATTTCAACATACCTTTTAAACCTTTCATAAGCCTTGCCGAATTTTAGGGATTCTTTGGCCATTTGTTTTGCAATTTCTAAATCATCGGTCAAGCCATAAGCCATAATTAGAATGGCAGCTGTTAGTATGGCAAAAGGTGTGTTATTTTGGTCTTCATTTTTCAGTATATCAAGGCAGATTTTTGCATTTTCTTCAGGAGATATTTTTCTGAGGATAAACTCTTTATTAATACCTTCAGGGTAAATTTTAATTTCTTTGCCATTCAAATGTAAGATAGTTTCATGGTTAGGAAATGGTTCTACGCCACCTTCAAGGGCTTTGAATACGGTTATTTTTTCAAATCTTACATATTTTGCCAGTTCTGTATATTTTTGAATATACGGAGGATGGGATACTCCTGTAATTACTTTGTCTGTTCCAAATGGGTTCAGCATACGCTCCATTGTGTTGTGGTATGTTCTCAGTCCAAATTCTTTTCTTTTTGGTAATAAATTGAACAATTTTTGTGCAAACAATCTCTGATGTGCAAATCCAAATCCTATTTCTTCAAGTGTTCTAATAACAGTATTTAGATTATCAGGAGTTTTGGCTCCCATATATTCAAGTATCTGATGATAGATAATTCCATATTTAGAAGGTATACCTTCAGCTCCATGTCCTGCCAGATAAATTCCTGAAGCTACTGCAATAAATATCGCCGCCGGAAGAACATGAACAGACCTATTTTTCCCATCATAATTTATAGCTATATCCAGAGGTTTTGTATCAGTTTTTATTCTTGTCATATATTCTCTATGTGCATCTATGAAGCCTTTGAGTTCCTCTATTGATGCATACTTTATTCTTTCAGCTGCCCAGAAGGCTCCAATCTGCAAGTCTGTAGCTTTTCCATCTTTGATTAATTTCTCAGCATTATAAGCTTCTTCTTGCGTAAGGTCTTTTAATCTTTTTTTACCGGTGCCTACTACTTTTAGGTATTCAATCATTATGCCTTCTCCTGCACAAATTTTGTGAAAATAGTTCCTTTGATTTTACTACAAAAAATCTGGAAAAGCTTTATTTTCAAGCCCTATCTGGCAAATCTGATTTTTGGCACACTTCTTGAAAAATATCTGATTAAAAAGATTCCAAAAGGGCTAAAAATGGAAAAACTTATAAAAGTTTCTCAGGAAAGAAACAAAAGAATAAATAAGATAGAAAAGTTGAAACAGGAGCATACTCCTCAGGAAGCATGGGAAAAACTTGAATATTATGCACAGCATGGATTTTCTTCTATCCCTGAGCACGATTTGACCTATTTCTTTAAATGCTTTGGGATTTTTTACAGACCTGCAACTCCAGAAAGATTTATGCTAAGGGTAAGAATCCCCGGTGGAAAGCTAAATTACCAGCAGGCGAAAAAATTAGGAGAAATAGCAAAACAATACGGAAATGATTATATAGACCTCACAACCAGAATGCAGGTTGAACTCCGTTATCTAAGGATTGAGGATATTCCCACAGTTTTAAAAGAGCTGGAAAGCGTTGGAATAACAACTTTCCAAACAGGAGTAGATAACTTCAGGAATATAGTTCAAGACCCATTAGACGGTGTTGCTTTTGATAATGTTATAGAAACATGGGATATTCTTCTTAATATCCAAAAGATTTTCCTTAAAAATCCAGAATGGATATGCCAGCTTCCAAGGAAGTTTAATATAGGAATATCAGGTTCTTACTCAAACAGATGTAATATCTACGGGCATGACGCCTGTTTTATCCTGGCAGAAAAAGATGGAATATACGGCTTCAATGTGTATCTGGGAGGGAAAGTTGGGGCTGTTGCTAGGCCTGCAGGGGTGTTTTTGACTGGGGGGGAAGTCCCCCTCTTTTTTGAAGCATTAGCCAAAGTTTTCAAAAAATACGGTTTTAAAGACAGCAGAAACAAAAACAGACTCAAATATATGATTGATGCAGTAGGAATGGAAGAAATTATAGACGCTGTCAAACATGAAGCCGGTAGAGATTTTGAAGAAGCAGGAAGAACCCTTACAGAAATGGAGGGAGGAGAAAAAACAGGAAAAGTTCAGCTAAAAGACGGGACATTTGCAATGCATATGGTTGTCCCTTCTGGAATCTTTTCAGGAACAGCAATGATTGAAGCTGCAGAAGCTTCAAAAGAGTTTGGAAATGGAGAAATAAGACTCACTGTTACACAAAATCTTTATATACTTGATGTTCCAAAGGAAAACATTTCTAAACTTTTATCCCTTCCTATTTACCAAAAATATAAAAATATAAACTCTCCTTACTTTAACGACGTTATAGCCTGTGCAGGAACAGAGCATTGTCCATTTGGAGTTATTCCTAATAAACCTGACGCAATAGAGGTAGCAGAATATCTAACCCAAAACTATCCTGTTGATCCTTCAGATGCAAAAGTCAGGATGTATTGGTCTGCCTGTCAAAAAGGCTGTGGTATCCATGGAAATGGAGATATTGGTTTCGTTGGGGTAAAGTTCAAAAAAGATGGAGAAACTACCGTTGGTGTTGATATGTATTATGGGGGAACAATGACCGGGGAGCAGGAGGAGGGGAAACTTCTTATTAAATCTATTCCTTTACCAGAAGTTAAGTATTATGTGGAAGAGCTTATAAAAGAATATCTTCGTCTTAAAAAACCAAAAGAAAGCTTTGAAAGGTTCTACAAAAGAGTTTTATCAAAAATATCAAAAGAAGCCCTTAGATTTCTCATTGTCTTTAACAATCTCATGAAAAATCAGAATATCAGACTGGAGATAAACGAGCTTCTCTTAAATAAGTCCAGTGAGGAGGAAGAAATTTTTGCCTTTGGATACCAGCTTTATAGAAAACTAACAGGAAAATCCCCATATACAAGGCCGGATTTACTCCAGATTTATGACGAGCCTGAACCGGAAAAACCATCAAAACTCAATCCTGAAATCCCCAAAGGCCTCAGTGAAATCATTTCAAAAATGATTACAAAAAAACCTGAAAAACGATACAAGGTTTTCACAGAAATTGAAGAAGACTTGAAAAAAATCTTTACTTAGATCAATGAAAAAAAAAACTTATAAATCTAAAATTAGCCAAAAACTCATTTAAAAGCGGAGGAATATAAAATGAAACGACGGGTTTCCTATTTGCTCAAAAAATTTACATCCTTTGCTCCTAAAGAAACATATTCAAATGGACATTCTGCTCTCACAGAGCAGGACAGGACGTGGGAAGACTTTTATAGAAAGAGATGGCAATATGACAAAAAAGTTAGAACAACACATGGAGTGAACTGCACAGGTTCCTGTAGTTGGTGGGTTCATGTAAAAAATGGACTTGTGACATGGGAAACCCAGGCTCTTGATTATCCAACTACCGGCCCAGATTTTCCAGAATATGAACCAAGAGGATGCCAGAGAGGAGCTTCATTTTCGTGGTATGTCTACAGTCCTTTAAGAGTTAAATATCCTTATGTAAGAAGCGTTCTATTAGAAGCCTGGAGAAAAGCCAAAGAAAGAAATAATGGAAATCCTGTCAAAGCCTGGGAAGAAATATTAAACGATCCTAAGAAAACAAAAGAATACAAAACTGCAAGAGGCAGAGGAGGTTTTGTAAGAGCAAATTGGGAAGAAGTAAAGGAATTAATTGCTTCTCAACTTATATATACAATCAAGAAATATGGTCCTGACAGAATCGCTGGATTTACTCCAATTCCGGCTATGTCAATGTTAAGTTATGCAGCCGGAGCCAGATTTATATCTCTCTTAGGTGGAACTATGCTTAGCTTTTATGATTGGTATGCAGACTTACCTCCTGCTTCCCCACAAGTATGGGGAGAACAAACAGATGTTCCAGAAAGTGGAGATTGGTATAACTCAACTTACATTATTGTTTGGGGTTCAAACATCCCAATGACAAGGACTCCTGATGCCCACTTCTTTTCAGAGGTTAGATATAGAGGAGCAAAAGTTGTTTCTGTTAGTCCAGATTATGCCGAATATGTAAAATTTGCAGATGAATGGATGCAACTAAATCCTGGAACAGATGCTGCTATAGCCCAAGCAATGACCCATGTAATACTAAAGGAGTTTTATGTAGAAAATCCTGAAGAATACTTTATTAGCTATGCCAAGCAGTTTACAGATTTACCATTTTTAGTAATACTGAACAAAGAAGAAGATGGATTTATAGTTAATAGATTTTTAAGAGCTTCCGATATTGGTAAAAATGTATCAAATGCAGAATGGAAACTCATTGTTTTAGATGAAGATACAAATCAGTTAGTAATTCCTAATGGAAGTATAGGCTACAGGTGGGAAGATACAGGAAAATGGAATTTAAAAGTTGAAGATGAAAACGGAAATAAAATAAACCCTACATTAACAATTCTTGGAAGAGAAGATGAAAAAGGATTTGTTAAACTTCCATATTTTGAAGATGATAAAAAAGGGATTTTAAAAAGAGAAATTCCTGTTAAGAAGATTGAAATAGATGGAAAGGAATATTATCTAACCACAGTTTTTGATCTATTTCTTGCAAATTATGGGGTCAAAAGGGAAGGATTAGAAGGATATCCATTCTCTTACAATGAAGATGCTCCATATACACCAAAATGGCAGGAAAAAATAACAGGAACTCCTGCTCATCAAGTAGAAAGAATTGCAAGAGAATTTGCCCAAAATGCTGCAGAATCAAAAGGTCGTTCTATGATAATAATGGGTGCCGGTATTAATCACTGGTATAATGCCGATTTAATATACCGTGCTATTCTTAATCTTGTTATTTTAACTGGTTCTCAAGGTAAAAATGGTGGTGGATGGGCTCACTACGTAGGACAAGAAAAAGTAAGACCTTTTGAAGGTTGGGCTACCCTTGCATTTGCAAGAGACTGGCAAGCACCACCGAGACTCCAAAATGCAACATCATTCTGGTATTTCACAACAGAGCAATTCAGATACGAGGATAATAATATAGAAAAATTAGCCTCTCCATTAAAAGAGAAAACAAAATATAAACATCCAGCAGATTATATACTTTTAGCTGTAAGATTAGGATGGTTACCCTTTTATCCTCAATTCAATAAAAATAGTTTAGAACTTGCAGAAGAAGCTAAAAAAGCAAACAAAAATCCAAAAGAATACATTGTAGAAAAACTAAAAAATGGAGAACTTGAATTTTCTATACAGGATCCAGAAAATCCAGTAAATTTCCCGAGAAGTCTATTTGTATGGAGATCAAATCTTATCTCAAGCTCTGCAAAAGGACATGAATATTTCCTAAAGCATATGCTGGGAGTAGAAAATACTGGAGTAATGGCAGAATATTCACCATTAAAACCTGAAGAAATAAAACTCAGAGAAGATGCACCGGTAGGAAAGCTTGATTTATTCGTTGTTTTAGATTTTAGGATGACAGGTTCTGCATTGTATGCAGACGTTGTTTTGCCAACTGCTACATGGTATGAAAAAACAGATCTAAACTCAACAGATATGCATCCATTCATACACCCATTGAACAAAGCAGTAGATCCTCTATGGGAATCAAAATCTGACTGGCAAATATATAAAGAAATTGCAAAGACATTTTCTCAACTTGCAGAAAAATATTTAAAAGGGGAGTATGAAGATATAGTAACAGTTCCTTTAATGCATGATTCTCCAGCAGAAATCTCGCAGCCTTACGGAAAAGTTTTAGATTGGTCAAAAGGAGAAATTGAACCCATTCCCGGAAAAACAATGCCGAATATAGCTGTAGTAAAAAGAGATTATACAAAAATTTATGATAAATACATTGCTCTTGGACCAAATGTCTATGAAAAACCTGTGGGAGCTCATGGTTGGAGCTTTGATGCGAAAGAGGAATATGAATTTTTAAAAACTATGATAGGAACACATAAAGAAGGCATCAATAAAGGAATGCCAAATATAGAAGAAGATGAAAAAGCCGTAGAGGCTATTCTTACATTATCAACCTGCACAAATGGAAAACCTGCAAATAAAGCGTGGAAATTCGCAGCTAAAAAAACAGGCTTACCAGAAATTGCAAACATAGCAAAAGATAGAGAAAGTGAACACTTTACACTCAAAGAAATCACCGTTCAGCCAAGAGTATCTATATCTACACCAATATTTACAGGAACTACTCATTTTGACAGAAGATTTACAGCATTTTCAAACTCAATAGAATACAAAATGCCATTTAGAACACTATCTGGAAGACAAGAACTATTTATAGACCACGAACTATTTACAGAAGTAGGGGAAAATTTACCCGTCTATAAACCACCTTTAGTAACAGATCCTTTTGAAAACTGGGAAACTCCTCCAGACGTAAAAGAAAAAACCATAAAAGCACGATGGATTACTCCTCATGGAAAATGGCAAATACACTCTACATACTATGACAATCTGATAATGCTAACTTTATTCAGAGGTGGACAGGTAGTATGGATAAGTGATGAAGATGCTAAAGAAGCAGGTATACAGGATAATGATTGGGTAGAAGTTTACAATAGAAATGGTGTAGTAGTTGCAAGAGCTGCAGTAAGTCACAGAATCCCTAAAGGGACTGTTCTAATGTATCATGTTCAAGATAGGAATATACATGTTCCTTTATCTGAAATAACAAATGAAACAGGTGGTAGCCATAATGCTCCAACAAAAATCCATATTAAACCAACTTACGCAGTAGGAGGATACGCACAATTAAGTTACTCCTTTAACTACTATGGTCCTACCGGAACACAAAGTGATTCTGTTGTTTTAATCAAGAAAAAGAAAAAAGTTGAATGGCCTAACTAAAAAACGGAGGAGTATAAAATGAGAGTAAAAGCACAGATAACAATGGTTTTAAATTTAGATAAATGTATAGGTTGTCACACATGTAGTGTTACCTGCAAAAATACGTGGACTAAAAGAGAAGGTGTTGAATATGTATGGTTTAACAACGTAGAAACAAAGCCAGGTGTTGGTTATCCAGTTCAGTGGGAAAATCAAGAAAAATATAAAGGAGGATGGGAATTAAAACCAAATGGGAAATTACAACTAAAACAAGGTGGTAGACTATTTGAATTCTTAAATATTTTTCATAATCCAAATCTTCCCACTATAGATGATTATTACGAACCCTGGGCATATGATTATGAACATTTGATGAACGCACCCAAACAGAAACATCAGCCAGTGGCAAGGGCAAAATCTTTACTGACAGGAAAGAAAATAGATATAAAATGGGGACCTAACTGGGAAGATGATTTAGCAGGGGCTCCGGAACATGCAATAAATGATCCCAATATCCAAAAAATGGCCAAAGAAGTTAAGATGAAATTTGAAGAAACCTTCTTTTTCTATTTGCCAAGACTTTGTGAGCATTGTTTAAATCCGGCCTGCGTGGCCGCATGTCCCTCAGGGGCTATATATAAGAGAAACGAAGATGGAATTGTTTTAGTAGATCAAGATAGTTGCAGAGGTTGGAGATATTGTATATCTGCATGCCCTTACAAAAAAGTTTACTTTAATTGGGCTACACAAAAAGCAGAAAAATGCACTTTTTGTTTTCCCAGAATAGAAGCAGGATTACCAACCATATGTTCTGAAACATGTGTTGGGAAAATAAGATACATTGGAGTAATTCTTTATGATCCTGATAAACTTACAGAACTTTTAAATGAAAAAGATGATAAGAAACTTTACGAGAAACAACTTGAAATATTTTTAGATCCAAATGATCCAAAAGTAATAGAACAGGCTAAAAAAGAAGGAATTCCTGAAAACTATATTGAATATGCTCAAAAATCTCCAGTTTATAAATTAATGGTAAAATACAAAGTTGCTTTATCTTTACATCCAGAATTTAGAACATTCCCAATGGTTTGGTATGTCCCTCCTATTAGTCCAATTCTCCAGCTTTTTGAGGATAAAAGCTATGATGAATTATTTTCATCCATAGATGAAATGAGAATCCCTTTAGAGTATCTAGCAAATCTATTAACAGGTGGAAATGTAAAGGCAATAAAAGGAGCAATAAACAGACTTGTTGCAGTTAGATACTACATGAGAGCAAAAGAACTTGGAAAAGAAATAGACACTAAGAAACTTGAAGAAGTAGGATTAACTCCTGAAGGAGCAGAAGAACTCTATAGGATGCTCGCTATTGCCAAATTTGAAGAAAGATTCGTAATTCCAACAACCAAAAAAGAATTTGAAAGGGACGTTTATAAAGAACAAGGTTTAACGGGCTTTGATTACACACCAGATTGCGATTTCTGTCTTCCATAGGAGAGATAAAATGGATTTTAAAGAAAAAATTGGAACTATTTCTTTACTACTTAGATATCCTGAAAAAGATATTAAAAAAATTGTTGAAGAAATAGATTTATTAGAACTTGAAGATGAAAACATTGCCAAAGTTATAAACTTCTATAAAACAAATGATTTATTTACAATTCAGCAAGAATATGTAAAAAGCTTTGATTTAAATGAAAAGGCAAGTTTATATCTTACTTATCATAAATTTAGAGATGATCCTAAAAGAGGAAATTATCTGGCCAGACTAATCAGTTATTACAGAGAAAAAGGATTTGAATTTATTGATAATGAGCTTCCAGATTTTCTCCCTGTAGTTTTAGAGTTTATTTCTTATATAGACGAAAATACAGGTTTAAAAGTATTAAAAGCCTTTTCGAAAGAATTAAAGCAAATATATAAAGGGCTTTTAGATATAGATTCAAAATTTACCCCTTTAATTGAATTCCTCTTAAAAATCACAGAAAATATGGAGGTTAACCAAAATGATTGATTTAGCCAAATACGGATATGATGCAGTCAATCTATTTTTCTGGGTAATTTTTCCATATATATCCATCACTATATTTTTCATAGGAAATGCATACAGATTTATTACAGATTCTTTTAGCTGGACTTCAAAATCAAGTGAAATTCTTGAAAAGAAAACTCTTCGGCCTGCAAGTTTATTATTCCATTATGGAATAATATTTGCCTTTTTCGGACATATCATAGGTATCGTCATCCCAAAATCATGGACTGAAGAGATGGGCATTTCTGAACACACTTATCATTTAATCGCCCTTTCTGCAGGAAGTATTGCTGGAATAATGGTAGTGATAGGTCTCATTCTATTTATTTACCGAAGATTAACAAACCCAAGACTTTCAGCAATAACAACTACAATGGATTGGATAACTTTGCTACTTTTACTTGTCATTACATCATTAGGCCTAATAAATACTATTTTCGTCCAATACGACTACAGAGACACTGTTGCACCATGGTTTAGAGGACTATGGATATTTACCCCTGACTATACTCTTATGGCTGATGTTCCATTTTTACTTAAACTCCATATATTTCTTGTATTTGTATTAACCGCAATTTTCCCATTCACTAGATTAGTCCATCTTTTAAGTATTCCCTTCAGCTATATATTTAGAAAACCTGTTATTTATAGGCAAAGATGTCCGTAAAACATAAATAAAGGAGGGCTTAGAGAATGGAGAAAAAAATAGAGTATAACGGAAAAGTAATTGAGATTACAGGAAGTCCCCAAATAGGACTAATAATGGCCACCTGGGGATTTTTCATCGGGTTTGCAGCTGTTTCCCTTTATGGCCCTGTTGCAAAAAATCTTAAAGAGATTTTAGGTTTATCCGGTTTTTTAATGGGACTGCTTGTCGCTGCCCCAAATCTGACAGGTTCATTACTTCGGATACCATTTGCAGCATGGGTTGATAAAGTAGGAGGCAAAATTCCTCTCGCAACCCTTTTAATACTTGCTGTTATTGGAATGGGAGGATTATCAACCCTTTTATATTTATATTATCCCCATCTCCAACCATGGATGTATTGGTTAATACTATTATTTGGATTTTTAAGCGGATGTGGAATTGCTACTTTTTCTGTTGGTATTGCCCAAACAGCATACTGGTTTCCTGAAAGTAAGCAAGGTTCAGCTTTAGGAATATATGCAGGTGTTGGAAATCTTGCTCCCGGATTATTTGGAATGATACTTCCGTTTGCCCTTAAAACAATAGGATTGACATGGTCATATATAGCATGGTTTGGATTTTTACTTGTTGGAACTGTGATATACATCTTACTGGCTAAAGATGCCCCATACTTTCAGCTTATAAAAGCTGGTGTTCCACATAACAAAGCCGTTGAACTGGCTAAACAGCTTGGGCAGGAATTAATCCCAACAGGTAGTTTAATAGATTCTCTTAAAAACTCAGCAAGACATATACAAACTTGGGCACTGGTTGCTTTGTATTTTGTTTCTTTCGGTGGATTTCTAGCATTAACAGGCTGGTTTATAGTTTTCTGGGTTCAAAGCTATAATATAGAACTTAGAAAAGCAGGACTTTTAATGGCATTTGGATTTTCACTGCTGGCTTCGGTGATTAGAATTTTTGGAGGATGGCTTTCTGACAAAATAGGTGGAGAACTTGTTTCTATAATGTCTTTTACCCTAACCCTTATAGGTGCAATTGTTATTATGATAGCAGGTAATCATAGCTTTGGTTTATCTCTTACCGGAGAGATTCTTATGGGATCAGGCATGGGAATTGCAAACGGCGCAGTATTTAAACTGGTTCCCAAATATGTTCCCCATGCTACAGGTGGAGCTGCCGGATGGGTGGGTGGACTTGGGGCTTTCGGTGGATTTGTAGTTCCTCCAATACTTGGGATATTTGTCCAAAATTACGGAGTTATTGGTTACTCTAAAGGTTTTATTGTATACGTTATTTTGGCATTAATTGCAATTATAATTTCTATTATGTTATGGAAATCCTATGGTAAAAAAATAAACAAACCTATTGAAGATTAAAGAGGCACTTATGGAGAAAATAACGGCTCAATGTCCATACTGTGGAGTAGGCTGTGGGCTTGAGATATTTGAGGATAAAAAAGGCAGGATAAAAATAAAAGGAGATAAAGAGCACCCTGCCACAAAAGGAGATTTATGTCTTAAACCAATTCCACTTCCAAAAGTAATGGATATTGGCCGTGTCCCTGCACCTTTATACAGGGAAAATAAAAGGGACAAATTCAGGGAAATAACATGGGAAGAAGCAATAAAAATAATTGCGCAAAAGCTAAAGGAAAATCAGCCTGACGAAAATTATTTTTACATCTCCGGACAGTTAACAACAGAAGATAGTTATGTAATAAACAAATTTGTAAAAGGATTCATAGGCACAAACAATATAGATGCAAATTCAAGGCTTTGTATGGCTTCTGCAGTTATGGGATATAAAATGGCCTTTGGCTCAGATGGCCCTCCTGGAAGCTATGAGGATATAGATGATGCGGATGCTTTTGTGTTTGCCGGTTCAAATGCAGCATGGACTCATCCGGTTCTATTCAAAAGGGTTTTAAACAGAAGAAAAGAATATCCAGAAGCAAAAATTATAGTTATTGACCCTGTTTATACTGCAACAGCAGAAAAAGCTGATATATGGATTGATATTAAGCCAGGAACTGACACAGTTCTGTTTAACAGTATTCTTTATCTTTTGAATAAAAAAGGCTGGCTTGATTATGAGTTTATTGGCAAGCATACAGAGGGATTTTCACAGGCTATAAAAGAAGCAGAAAAGTATCCACCGGAAATAGCTGCCAAGATATGTGAAATAAAACCAAGCCTGATTTATAAACTGGCAGAAATATATGCCTTTAGTAAAAAGGTTATTTCTTTCTGGACAATGGGATTTAATCAGTCCTCTAATGGAACAATGAAAAATCTGGCATTAATAAATGTTCATCTTGCAACTGGAAGAATAAATGAAAAAGGTTGCCCTTTTTCCCTTACAGGTCAGCCAAACGCAATGGGCGGCAGGGAAGTCGGTTATCTGGTAAATGGTCTTCCCGGATACAGAGATGTTAGGAATCCAGAAGACAAAGCATTTATGGAAAAATTCTGGGGTTTACCAGAAGGCAGCATAAAAGATAAGCCAGGAATAACAATAGTGGAAGCTATGGACAGTATGATAAACGGAGATATAAAACTCCTGTGGATTGTCTGCACAAACCCCGCTGTTACAATGCCAAATCTGAATAAGTTCTGGAGAGCTTTAAGAAATACATTTGTAATTGTTCAGGATGCATATTTAACTGACTCTGTTGATTATGCAAATCTGGTTTTACCGGCTTCCCAATGGGGAGAAAAAGAAGGAGTTATGACCAGCTCAGATAGGACAATTACCTACAACAAACCTTTCAGACAACCACCTCAGCAATGCAAACATGACTGGCAGATATTCTGTGAAGTAGCAAAAGAAATGGGCTGGGAAAAACAGTTTTCCTATGAAAATTCCAGAGAAATATTTGATGAATATAAACAAACCACAAAAGGAAGATTATGTGATATTTCTGACTGGAGCTATGAAGACCTGCCAAAACAATGGGGTGGAAAATGGCTTTACAAGGATAAGAAATTCCCTACACCAACAGGAAGAGCAAAATTTAATCCTGCAGTTTACTCAGGAGCTTCTGATAACACAGAATATCCTTATTCCTTTGTTTTGACAACAGGAAGAACCAAAAAACAATGGCACACAATGACCAGAACAGGTAAGGCAATGGAACTGGTAAGAGGAGAAGAAGAGCCATTTGTTATGCTCAATGAAGAAGATGCACTGGAACTGGGAATATTTGACAACGACTATATAAATATCAAATCAACAAGGGGACAGATTTATATAAAAGCAAAAACAGGAAAAATAAAAAGGGGAGTTGTATTTGCACCATTTGGTTATGGAAAAATCTATCACTTCCCTACAAATATAACAGTAAGTGATGCAATAGACCCTATATCAAAAGAGCCGGAGCTAAAATTCTCAGCAGTGTTTATAAAACCAAGAAAGAAAAGAATATACAAGCTATCAGATGAGGTTTATCAAAAGGTAAAAGAAACATACCCGGAAGTAGAAAGATTTTTAGATGATGTTTTGGAAAATAGTTTTACTTCGCTATCAGAAGCAGATATAAAAAATATAAAACCTGACTTTCTAAAGCAGCTTTCACAGGGAATTAAAGAACTAATGGATATTTTTATAAACAGACCTGCCGACTGAGACAGGGCAAATCTACTTAATGAAAAAGTAGCAAATGATTATATAAAGCTTAAAATTCAACCTAAACATCAAAGCTTGTTAACAAGCTCATTCAGGAAAGAATTTGTAAAAATATTTGATTTACCGGAAGATACAGCTCAAGCTTGGGAGTTTGCATTTGATTTTATATCACACCGAATTTTTGAATTAGTTAAAAAATACTATGAAGATAAAGCATTTAAAAATAATCAAAAGGAATTAGTTTAATAGATTTAAAGCTATTTAATGATTTAAAATTAAGTTTATGGACGAAATAGATAGATATATCCTTGAGAAAATAAGTAAAAATAGAGTTTCCGGAGAAGAGCTTTCTAAACTTTTAGGAATTTCCAGAACTGCCATCTGGAAAAGAATAAAAAAACTTGAAAGTCTCGGATACAAAATATCCCATGATAAGAAAGGATATTTTCTTGAAGAAAGAACCGAGTTTTTATTGCCTTATGAACTCAATCTGAAAACACAATGGCTAGGGGAAAACTACATCTTTTTCCATACTGTAAACTCAACTAATACCTATGCAAAGGAAAATAACCTGCCAGATGGCACGGTTATTCTGGCAGAAAACCAGACAGCAGGCAGAGGCAGAAAAGGAAGAAAATGGATTTCCACCGAAGGAAAAGGATTATATTTTTCAATAGTTTTGAAAAAGGATATCTCTCCGGCAGATTTGCTTATCTACTCTCTGTTATTCCCTGTTGCTGTCCGAAAAGCCATCGTCCAGAAAATAGACCTACCTATTAAAATAAAATGGCCTAATGATTTGTATCTAAATGGTAAAAAGCTTGCAGGATTTTTGATTGAAACTGAGATAGAAGGGAACACCGCCACAAAGCTCATAGCAGGAATAGGTATAAATATCAATCAGACAGAAAAAGATTTAGGAGAAATAAAGGATATAGCCACTTCATTAAAACTGGAGTATGGAAAAAATATAAACAGAAAAGAACTTTTTATATATATACTCCAGAGCATTGAAGAAGAGATTGATAATCTCGATAAAAACAAGATTATTAAAGAGGTAGAGAAAAATCTACTATGGAAAGGAGAAAAAATAAAACTGATTGATGAAAATATTGAAGGCACTTTGATTGGTCTTAATGAACTTGGAGGAATTCGTATTCTTACCGATAAAGGATTAAAGGATTTTTATTCAGGAGATATTACAGTAAGGAGGGTAGAATGAAGGTATCAGAGTATCATAAACAGGGTTTAAAAAATTTTGTTGACCAAAAACCTGAAGGATATGAAGTCTTGGGTTCTGCAAAGGAAGGAGTTCATAAAGTTGAGTTTTATATAAAAACGGATGGAGACAAGATAGCTGATGTGAAATTTAATTCCTCAAAAAGATGTAAAAAATTGATGGCTATAGCAGATTTAGTCGCAGAAAAGTTAAAAGGGCAGAATGTAAAGAATATAAAAATTAACCCTCAAGAGATATTAGATTTCTTCAAAGAAGAAAAAGAAAAGGACAAAATGGAAAACAGACTGTCAATAGTCCTTAAAGCCATAGGTCATACATAAATAGAAACTTTTGTTCCTTCTATAATATTTTCACGGGCAGTTTTGGTAGCTTCCTCAACCTGAGGCTGCTGTGATGCCAGATTTTGCCCTAAATTCTGTTGTATAAGCATTTCCATAAGTTTTTTCTGTAGTTCCAGAGCATCTTTATAAACTGAAACTGCAACTTCATTTCTTACTTCCATTTTAATAACCTCCGATTATAATTTAAGTGTAAAAAATTCAAATATCAAGGATATAAGATGAAAAAGCTAATAACACTGTTTGTTTTTGCTACTGTGATGAGTTCCTGTTTACAAATCACCATAGGCGATAATGACGAAAACAATAATGAAAAACCAAATCCAAGAGTTTTAACAGTTAATACAACATGGTATTGGCAGTTAAACGGTAGCCTCAGAACAGATATACCTGCTGACTTATATGATGTTGACCTGTTTGATACACCTTCCGAGACTATAGCTAAGCTTAAAAAGCAGGGGAAAATAGTCATCTGTTATTTCAGTGCAGGCAGTTATGAGGAATGGCGACCTGATGCATACAAATTTCCGCCAGAAGCAATAGGTAATTCTCTTGATGACTGGGCTGGTGAATACTGGATAGATATAAGAAATCCCGAAATCTGGAATATTATGAGAGACAGACTTGACCTTGCCGTTGCAAAAGGATGCGATGGAGTTGAGCCGGATAATGTAGATGGATACACAAATGATACAGGTTTTAATTTAAGCTACAATGACCAGCTGAGATACAACAGATTTCTTGCAAATGAAGCTAAAAGTAGAGGCCTTTTAATTGGGCTAAAAAA
This sequence comes from Persephonella sp., assembly GCF_027023985.1. Lineage (NCBI taxonomy): Bacteria > Pseudomonadati > Aquificota > Aquificia > Aquificales > Hydrogenothermaceae > Persephonella > Persephonella sp. Next base: position 19,810 of record NZ_JALVTW010000015.1, read on the forward strand.
TGACCTTGAACAGATACCTGACCTTATTAATTATTTTGATTTTGCTTTAAATGAAGAATGCCATAAATATAATGAGTGTGATTTATTAGAACCGTTTATAAGACAGGGTAAGCCTGTTTTCAATGCCGAGTATGATGATATATATATTTATGATGAAAGAGCCTTCAGAAATTTATGTAATGACGCTAAAAAAAGAAATTTCAGGACAAATGTCTATCCTGTTGAGCTTGATGGTAGTTTTGTAAAAAGCTGTGATTACGGGGAGTATTGATGATAAAAGTGGCATTCTGTATGAACAGGGGATTAAGAGGATATCAGCAGGATTGCATTTATATAGATGGAGAGATTTATCAAGTAGATTTTATGAAATGTCCCCGGGAAAAAATGTTAGATAAAGATGAGGGAATATTTGCTGTATGCGATGGTATGGGAGGACTTGCTGAAGGGGATAAGGCAAGCAAATTTGTGTGTGAAAAGTTAAAGAAGATTAATATAGATTTTTCCGTTAACGCAGTTGAAGAAGCCCTTTTTCAGATACAAAAAAAGTTTGAAAAAACAGACATAAAATGGAGCGGAACTACCGTTGCCGGAGTTTATTTAAAAGGAAATAAATCCATAGTATTTAATGCAGGAGACAGCAGGGTTTATAAGTATACTTCTGAAGGGCTTGTTTATCTATCCCATGACCACAGTTATGTTCAGGAGCTTGTGGATGAGGGAATTATCTCTTATAAAGAGGCTTTTTATCATCCGGAAAGATATGTAGTTACCTTTGGAATTGGTGATGTGTTTTCTGAAGAGTGGAAAAGTGGTAAAAAACCATATATAGTTGAGGATGAACTAAAAGAAAATGAGCTTTATATAATATGTTCAGATGGTCTGTCAGATTATTTAACAGATGAGGAGATATACTATCACCTGTATCCTGAACCTTTTGAAAATTTTCCTATACTAATTGAAATGCTTGAAAAGGTAAAGAGTGATAACTACTCAATAATTCTTGTAAAATCAGAATAGCTAAACTTTCAGATCCACCCTGTTTCTAACTGCCCCGTTTAAAAATGCCCTTATATTTTCGACTATTTCATTAACAAGTCTTTTTCTTGCTTCTATACTGGTCCATGCAATATGTGGAGTTATAAGAAGTTTTTCTTTATTTTTTATTTTGAGAAGTGGATTTTCAGGGTCAACAGGCTCTTTTTCAAGAACATCAAGTCCTGCACCACCTATCATATCGCTGTCAAGGGCAATTGCAAGGTCTTTTTCGTTAACAATGCCACCTCTACCAAGATTAAGGAGTATTGCATTTTCTTTCATGAGTCTGAGTTCATTAATTGTTATAAGATTTTTTGTTTTCTCATTAAGGGGTGCATGTATAGAAACTATATCCGAAGTTTTTAAAAGCTCATCAAGGGGATATCTGGGATATTTTTCTTGTCTTTCAACACCTGAGGTGGAGTAATAAATCACATCACAACCGAAACTTTCTGCCACCTCTGCAACTCTTCTTCCAATTGTTCCAAGTCCTATAATACCCCATCTCTTTCCATGGATTTCCCAGAAAGGTCTGCCTAAATGTGTGAAGATATCACTTTTGGCATATTCTCCGGATTTTACATAGTCATCATAGTATCTAAGGTGCATCAGTAAATAAAAAAGCATTCCAAAGGTAGTCTGAACAACACTTTCGGTAGAATATCCTGCGACATTTGTAACAGCTATACCTTTTTCTTTAGCGTATAAAACATCAATATTGTTGTAGCCTGTGGCAGCTTCACATATAAGCTTTAGGTTCTTTGCAGCATTTATCGCATCTTTATCAATCACCACCTTGTTAGTTATTATAATATCTGCATTTTCTATTCTTTCGTATAGTTCTACTGGTGAGGTTGTAGGGTATATTTCCACATCTCCAAACTGGGAAAATATTTCAAGGTCTATGTCATCACCAAGGGTTTTTGCATCTAATATAACGATTTTCATATTATTTCTCCTTCAAGCTATTTTTCTTTTTTTTATAGGTTGCGGTTTTTTAAGATAATATCCCTGTCCATAAATTATACCCAGTTCTAAAACCTTTCTTAAAACAGATTCAGAATGAATATACTCAGCTATTACCTTTATACCAATATCATCAGCAAATGATTTTATTGCTTTAACTATAGCAAGAGAGCGAGAATTTGTGTCTATATCCTTGATAATGCTACCGTCAATCTTAAGGTAGTCAGGTGCAAGTTCTACAAGATGTGAAAAATTAGAATAACCGCTTCCAAAATCGTCTATGGAGATCTTACATCCTATTTCTTTGATATGCTCAATTTTTGTCTTAAATGATTGATAGTCATCAATATCTTCAGATTCTAAAAGTTCAATTGTAAGTCTACCGGCAAGATCTTTATCAAGAACATTTTCAAGATGTTCTATTATGTTATCATCATAAACATCAAGGGCAGACAAATTCATTGATATCCTCATCCATGGGTTTTCTCTAAGAACTTTTGCATTATACTCAATAACTTTCTTGGTAAGGTCAATATGAACATATGTTCGGCGTATTGTGTTTAGAAACTGATATGGATATATAACTTTTCCATCACTGGATATTAACCTGACCAGAGCTTCATACTTGAGAACTTCTCCTGTTTTAAGATTTACTATAGGCTGATACCAGCAAACAATATTATTATTGTCAATGGCTTCTTTTATAACGTAAATCTCCTCATGACTTACTTCCAGAGGCCCTGAATAAATTTCTATTTTGTTTCTACCGTTTTTCTTTGCTCTGTAAAGAGCCATATCAGCCATTTTTATAGCTTCTTCTATACTTCCTTTTTCAACATAAGGTGCTATCCCAATAGACACAGTAACTTTCATACTTATATTTTCATACGTAATAACTTTTTTACAGATTCCGGTTTTTATTCTGGTTGCAAGGCAAAGAACATTATATCTGTAATTCTCAGAATAGGGATTAATTTTGGCAAATAATAAAAATTCCTCTCCACCATATCTTATGAGGATATCCTCTTCTCTAATACAATTTTTAATTCTTTCTGTAACTTCTTTTAGAACATAATCCCCTGCCTCATGACCAAAGCTATCGTTTATCTTTTTGAAATGGTCTATATCAATTACAAATGTGGTATAAAATCCTTTTTTTAGTTTTTCAAGGTTTTCATAGAGATATAGTCTGTTATACGCCCCAGTTAACGGATCTATATACATTTTTTTGACATTTTCCCTGTATTTTACAAACTGAATTAAGGATATGATTATGGATATTACGATAAAGAGGGATATTATCAGGACAAATTCCTGTATTTTGCTTATTATTGCCTGTATTTCCTTAAGTTTTTTTACTGAAAATTCTATAACAGCAATTCCGGCAACCTGATGTTTTATTTTTATGGGTTTTAAAAGAGTTATCCATAAGCCTGTATAATCCGATTGTTTTATAACAACGCTTTTACCATCTTTTAGAATTTTATCCCAGTAGTCACCGTATATATTAAATCCTTCTCTAAATCTGGCTCTATCTTCTTTTGAAAGGTCTATAAGATATCTGAGCTTACCATCTTTGTCTTTATAAAGGAGATAAGCATATTTTACGTCGTCTGTGACTATTACAGAAAACAGCTCTCTTATTCTTTCTCTAAATTTAGGATCAGAGAAAAGTGTTTCAAGGTCTTTATCTTTGGCATTAATCTGGATTGTTCTAATTATTTTATCAAGACTCTGGGCTACTCCTGGAACAACTGCCTCTTTTATTATGCTGTTTTCTATAGTTTTCTTAATCTTAGGTGCTAATATATATATAGACACAAGCAACCCTAGCAATGTTATAAAGAACGGCATATAATCAAATAGTAGCTTTTTGTCCTTCTTTACCACAGGTTCTTTTCCCTCTCCAGATATTTTCTGTATCTGTCCGGTAATCTAATCTTAAACATCTCAAGTCTGTCTTTGACGAAAACTACATTTGGCCGGCCTTTCTTCCAGTAAATAGCCCCTATGGCGTTTTTATATTTCTTTAAGAGATAATATCGCGTTACAATTGCAGGTTTATTACATCGCTTCAACAGTTTTTCGTCTCCGGTAATTAGAATTTGAGCTTTTTTACAGTTATTTACCTGAGAAAGTATTTTAGAATATTTGATGATGTATTTTAAATCTGGAGAAGTAGCTACTTTGACTTTTTTACTTTTTTTTGCAAGGATATGTGCCATTTCAGAAAGGATTTTTGCTTCTACTTTGTGGATTTCTTCTTCATATCCAAAAGCCAATGAAAAAACAAGAAGAAGAAAAAATACACTTCTAAACATTTATTAAAAATCCCTTTCCAGTGTGATTAAAACCCTTCTATCTTCTTGATAAATCTGCACATTTTTGTCATTTAACAAAGGTGTTTTAATTCCTTTACCTAAAAGATTATAACCTTTAATTGCCACTTTCGTATTATCAAGTAGATCTACCTTAAGTCCTGCATTTAGTTCAAACCCTGATTTAATCCACTTTCCATAAAAACCATAACCTTTTCTGTATATGTTTTCCACAAAAGCCGAATAATTTTTTTGTTGCACTCCTATCCTAAATAAACCCCCTTCAGAAGATGCTGTTTTATATTCCCTTTTTTCAGGATAAACTTTAAAATATCCGGCATTTATATAAACTCCATTATTAAAAGCTTTCTGACATTCAACTGACCAGAAGTAGTATCTGAGTTTTTTATTGATATTCACATAGGAATATGTAGAGGGAGAAATCATAATATTATCTTTAATAATAAATGTTCCCCCTGTTATTGTGATTTTACCTACCGGATATATACCTGAATATTCAAATGTAAGCCCCTTGTTTTTCTGTTTTTTTAAGGCTGGATTTGAGCGCACCTCAACAAAAAATGGAGGTGTGTAATATTTAGACAAAAACAGTTTTATGTAATCAGATTTATTTAAGAAATACACAGTTCCAACACGCCATATTAAACCTTCAACATCCCGACCGTATCCCCTTTCTGTATTCTCATATTTAAGACCTGCTATAAATCCAAACTGTGGTTTTAGGTTGTATATATCTTCAATGTAAAATGAGCGATAGCTTTCCCAGTTTTTGTCTTTCAGACTACCGGGGAATAATTGCTGGGTTAATTTGTATCTGGAATACTGAATCTTAATACCGTAAAAAAGTTTATTCCTTTTAGCTCTATTTTCTCCAACAATCTCCGTTCCTGTTTTCATTGAATTTATATGTTGTAAATATGAAACGACAGGTATACGAGGATATCTAATCACAACAGGATTTGCAGGATTCCCCCTTTCGTATTTGTCTACACTCATTTTATCAGCATAAAGCCTAAATTTAAGGTTTAAATCCTGTGAAAGTATTTTTGATATTGAAACATAGCCATGTGAAGCCTGATGATTAGAGTAATCCGGTTTACTCCTTAATGTATCTCCCCTGAAATCCCCTGAGTCCTTTACAACCAGTCCCGTTTCTAAAGACCATTCGTCAAAATAAAATCCTCCGTTTATGTAATAGAACCTATCATCAATTTTTAAATTTTCCGGATATTTCTGGGATTTATAAGTTGTCCGGTTTATAAGTAAAAATGCAGAACTTTCAGAACTCGTTTCCCCTGCAAGATACACAGAAAAAGAATAATCCTTTCTTGTGGAGGTTGATAATCTTACCGTTTTGACATTTTCTAATTCAGGTTTTTTAGTATAAACCTTTATAATCATTCCGGCTGCTTCATTATTAAACTTAAGGGCACTTTCCCCTTGATAAATCTCTATATGGTCTATATGGTCAAGAGGCATATCAGCCCACAAAGAGAGGGGGGTTTTTCTGTAAACACCGCTAATCTCATGATCATTTATAAATAATCTTATTGTTGAGTTTTCAAGGGGATATATAGAAGCATAAGAGAGGGCATTTTCACTATATTGATTTCTTAGTAGAGTAAAATATCTTACATATCTAAGAATATCTGAAAGTTTATAGCCTTGAAGTTTTTGTATATCCTCTCGGGTAAATAGGATCAAATGACCTTCTGTTTCCTGAACTGTTTTTCTGTATAACTGATTAAGTTCCCTGTATTTTTCCAGTAGTTTTTCCAGATTTTCTCCATAAGATACATAACTAAAAATAAAAAAAATTAGCAGTGCTCTTTTTGCCATATATTCAGCAACCTCTCATAATCTTCCGGTCTGTTAATACTCCAGTAAGACCACAGGGAGCCATCCACCTGTTTTAGCTCTTCTTCAGGAACTTCATTTATATTTAGTTCATTTATCCATGCATAAAGGGAATTCTTGCCCTCCTTATATACCTTATCGGCAATATTAAGGGCATCTTTTGTATATAAGGTGTTTAAAAACTGCTTTTTGTTGTTTACCACAGGAATAACAGCATCATATCCTTTTATTTTCTTTGATAAAAAAGGAATTAGTCTCGGGTTAAGCAGTGGAGTGTCACAGGTTGCTATAAAAACAAGCTGGTTTTTGATATACGGTATACAGCTAACAATTCCATTTAATGGGCCTGCATAGGAGTCTTTATCTTTTACAAAAACAGGGTTTATATCCGTGTCTTCCAATTGGGAGATATACAAGCTTTTATCTTTGTTAATGGAAACAATTATCTGTTCAGAGTATATGGCAAGTTTCTCTATTATTATTCTGAAAAAAGTTTTGTCTCCCAGCTTCAAAAATGCTTTATCCCTTCCCATACGTTTGCTCTGGCCACCTGACAAGAGGATAGCCGATATTTTTAATTTTTCTTTTTCTGGCATCTTTCACACAGACCAAAAATTTCTAATCTATGGAATTCAGGCTGGAATTTATATTTTTTGCAAATCTTGTCTTGCAACTCTTCTATTTTGTCTGAATGGAATTCTATTATTTTTCCACAACTTCTACATATCAGGTGGTCATGGTGTTCCTTGAGATTAACTTCATAAATAGTTTTATTTTTGAATTTTATTACTTCTCTCACATAGCCAAGTTCCTTTAATATATCAAGAGTTCTGTATACTGTAGCTCTTGAAACATTTATATTTTTTGACTGTATTTTATGCACTAATTGTTCAATCTCAAAATGACCTTTTGTGTTAAGAATGGCTCTAAAAACTTTTTCCCTCTGGGGAGTATATTTAAGTCCCAGATTTTTTATTGTTTGCTTAAACTCTTTTAAAGCCTGTCTTTTATTCATAATTTACCTCTTATCTGGCCTTCTAAGTTCAAATGTGTTTTCTTTACTTACAAGGCAATAATTTGCCCCTCCAAGTCTACCTATTATCTCTAACTTAGTAGTATCCACATAACCTTTTTCATTTAGTATATCTTCTTTTACATGAACTTTTAATACCTCCCCAAGAATTATTCCCATTTTTCCTATCTGTATAATTTCAAATCTTTTGCATTCAATATTTACAGGAGATTCTTTTACTCTTGGGGCTTTTACAATTGATGATGGGACAGGGGTCAAACCTGCTTTTTCAAACTCATCAACTTCTTTATCAAATGGCAGTGCCGTTATGTTCATTTTCTCCAGAGTATCTTTTGTAACTATGTTAACTACAAATTCTCCTGTATCCTCTATATTCTGCCAGGTATCCTTTTTTTCTTTTGTTTCTTTGCTACCGACAGATATAAGCAGGAGTGGAGGGTCAGATGAAATACCGGCAAAATAACTGAAAGGTGCAAGATTATAAATTCCATCTCTGCTAACCGTAGATACCCATGCTATTGGACGGGGAACTATTATGCTGGTCATTAGTTTGTATATCTGTTTAGGTTCCAAACTTTTTATATCTATTTCCATTTTTATCCTCCTTTTCAGGCTGTAACAACTTTATTTTTACCTGATTTTTTAGCCATATAAAGTGCCGTATCAACCCTTCTTATTATAGATTTTAAGGTATCACTTTTTCTATACATTGTAACTCCTGCACTTATTGTTACCTTTTTAACTTTCGGGAATTTATGTTCTTCTATCTTTTTTCTCAGTTTTTCTGCAACTTTGAAAGCCTCCTCAATACTTTTTACAGGAAGAATTATCATAAATTCTTCACCTCCCCATCTACCGAAAATATCTGATTTTCTTATATTTTCTTTAACTAATCTGGTTATTTTCCTTAAAACCATATCTCCTGTCTGGTGACCATAGGTATCATTTATCTTTTTAAAATTATCAATATCAAACATGATTAGGGCAAAATCTGTTCCGTATCTTTCTGCCCTGCTTATCTCTTCTTCAAGAAATTTTTCAAATGCATATCTATTGTAAATACCGGTAAGTCTGTCTATTGTTGCCAGTTTTCTCAGTTGTCTTTCCAAATTCTTTTTATCTGTTATATCAATAAGACCGCTGATACTGCATCTTTTTCCATCAAGATTAATTTCTTCTGTAATTACTTCAACCCAGAGGATTTTACCTGAAAGGGTTTTTATTCTTAATTCCCTTTTATCACTGTGATTTTTCAATATAGTTCTGTAAATCTGTAGCAGCTCTTTTCGGCTTTCTGGGGGAATAATATCCCTGAGCTGTAAACTATGTAAACTTGTAATCCCAAGCATTTCTTTTAGGGTTTTGTTTATAAAAACCACTTTTCCATCACACTGAACCAGAATTCCTATAGGAACTTTTTCAATAAACTGCTGGAATAAATCTTTTTCAATATTCATAACTATTTTCAATTAGTTTTTGAGAAATAAATATACAGCCCAAATAGGAAAAAGGCCAGTTATACCTGATTTTCCTTGCTTCTTTCGCTTCGGGGATAAAGGATTTTTGCCATTATAATAGAAATCTCATAAAACACAATAAGAGGCATTGCAAGGAATACCTGACTGACCACATCAGGAGGAGTTAAAAGTGCTGCAAGGGTAAAAGCAGCAACAACAAAATATGGGCGGAATTTTGATAATGCTTCAGGAGTAACAAGACCGAGTCTTGCAAGTAGCGAGAGGATAACAGGAAGTTCAAAAGTAATACCAAAAGCCAGAATAAGCCGGACTACAAAAGATATATATGAGCTTACAGATATCATTGCTTCAACATCAAGCTGAGTATAACCGAATGTCAGCAAAAACTTAATTGCCAGCGGTAAAACACCAAAATATGCAAATAATGCTCCTGAAATAAAGAAAACCGTTGTAAAAAATACAAATGGAACAACAAGCTTTTTCTCTTCTTCATAAAGGGCAGGTTCAATAAATTTCCATATCTGATAAAAGACAAAAGGAGAAGCAACCACAAAACCAACGAGGAGCGCTATTTTAAAAGCAGTAAAAAATGATTCTGTAGGTGTAAGGGCAACAAGCTTCAGGTCAGGGAAAACCTTTCTAAGAGGTTCCTTAAACAGTTCAAAGAATATATCAACCTTAACAAATACAACTAATGTTGCTATGATAACTGCTACTAAACTTCTAAACAGCCTTATTCTTAGTTCTGCCAGATGTTCTGTAATAGGTGCTTCAAATTCTTCAGGATTCTTTACTTTCTGGCTCATTTATTTCATTCTCCTGTTTTTTCTTGAATGAGATTTTTTCTCCTTTTAGGCTCTCTTTCAGTTTTTCCTTTTTATCTTCTTCAGTTTCAACCTCAACTTCCTCATTTACACTTGGTGGAATATAATGATGGCTATGTTTTGGTTTTTGAGGTTCTTCAACAATTACTTCCTTTACCTCATCAACTGTAGACCTGATTTCCCTATAAAATCTTCCCAGTGTTTTTGCTACTTCTGGAAGTCTTTTAGGTCCCAGAACAAGTAATGCAACAATAAAAATCAATACAAGCTCAGAAAATCCTATACCAAACATGGTTAGTCTCCGTTCTGATAAATAAATTCAATTATATCTTAAAATAAGGTATTAATACTAAATTCTATTCTGTAAAGACTTTCTCCGGATTTCCTGTCCAGTTTAAATGCCACATCAAGCAGAAATGAACCAACAGGGGTAGGCATATAAACCCCTGTTCCTGCCGTTTTTCTAAATCTACTACCTATCTGGTCAAAATCCTCATAAACATTTCCAACATCAACGAATGTAAATCCAAACAGATTAAAGGAAGGGAATATAGGATATCTAACCTCGTTATTTATAAGGAGTAATGTGTTTCCACCCTGACCGTTCTTACCTGCAATATCCTCGTAACCAAATCCTCTAAAACTGGAAACTCCACCTAAGAAAAATCTCTCTGAAGGTGGAAGCTGGTTATTCTTTTTGAATACATGTCCAAAACTTATTTTTTGAGTCCAGGTTAAAAATGAGTAAGACAGGTAATATCTGCCTGTTGTGTATATCTTGAAGTAATTTATATCTCTGAATTCCTTAGTCAAAGCACCTGTCAGGAAATAGCCCTGACGGGGATTTGTATCAGGTCTTTTATGGTCATCTGTGAAAGCAAACATTATTTTTAATGTTTTAAAGGAATCATCAGGGTAGATATTTTGATTTTTCAGTTTATTTCTCATGTATTGAAGGGATATAGTCTGCTCTACCCATCTATTTGGTTTTCTTTGAGCTTTAAGTTCAAAACCTTGTGTTTCAAGGTCAAATATGCTGTGATACTCGTAGTTTTTCAGATAAGAAAGGAATAGCCCTGTTCTTTTGGGAAGAAGTCTGTTTCCGAAAGTAAATCTGTAATACCAGCCAAGGTCGTTTCTTTCAACATAGGCTGAGGTCTCAAATCCATATTTAAATAGATTTTTTAGGTTAAGGGCAGCCGTTAGCTTAAGCTTTTGCTCAGAGTTATAACCAAAGCTACCCTGAAAAGAGCCCCTTTTATCCTCATGAAGTATATATGCCTTATCCACCTCTTTCCTTTTTTTATCCACCCTTAAGTAAGGATTTATTGCATCAAATAAAGATGTGTAATACATAAAGTCCAGTTCATTATCAAAATCTTTTTTAGAGTAATACTCATCATGGGAAAGATTGTTCATAAGCATTTTAGGGTATAAATGGCGGGTTCCATAGATAAAAGTAATTCCTTGTTTATATCTAACCCCTTTTTTCACATTTATTATCACAGTTGATTCAATAAAACCATCAGACGGTTTCATTTTTACATCAAGAAATGCATCCCCATCAAAGTAACCTTCATCTTTGAGTTTACTTTTTACTTTGTCAAGGAGCACCAGAATTTTATGGGGATCATAGGGCATAGGGAGTTTTATCCTTGGTTTGTAAGAGAAATTCTTAACCTGGATACTTTTAATTACAAATTTTTTACCTTTGTTAAAAGTTATATTTAATAATACGGTCTTGTTTTCTTTTTTGACTTGTTCTTTGATTGAATAATGGACATTCAGATAACCTTCTTTGTAATACTTTTCCTTAAGTTGTTTAAGGAAATCTAAAATTTTCTCTTTTTTATAAAACTGGCCTTTAATTTTTTCAAAGAAATTACTTAATCCTTCTGTATCAGAGTTTATTTTTATTTCGGCAACCTTGTATCTATCCCCTTCATAAATTGAAAAGAATATATCCGTTCTGTTTTCCTCAAAATATTCTTTATACGAAGGAATTACCATAACATCAAGGAAACCATTTTCCCTGTATAGATTTTCAATATTTTTTGTAGATTGGACTATCTGATAATAATTAAAACCATTTTGAGCAAAGGTGAGCTGCTTTTTCAGTTGTTTTTCATTAAAAAATTTATTACCTGAAAAATGTATGTTATATTTCATTCCAAGGTCTGCAAATAAAATAATATCAACTTTATTTCTACCTGAAGGTCTAAAATTTACAAGATTTACAAAAGAGTCATAATAATCATTTTCATAAAGGAATTTTTGGAGTCTATCTAAACCTGCTGTTATGGCAGACAGATTAAACATATCTCCCTTTTCAATACCTATAGCTTTTATCATCTTCTTTTTAAATTCTTCAGAAACAGGCACAGATGTGTATATACGGAAACTGTTTATATCTTTTTCTCCTCCCTCATCTATATCCAGCGTAATATAAACATTTCCCTCCTCATCTATATCTGCTTTTACAGAAACCTGTGCAAATGGAAATCCATTATCCATATAAAACTTTTTTAGCCTTATGTAGATATTATGTAAAATTTTAGGGTCTATAGAGGAACCCTCAATTAAACCAGTGATTGCAAGAATTTCCCTCCGCCAGAATGACCTGTTCCCATGGATTGTTACATCCTTTACATATAGCTTCCTTTTTAGATATACAGTATTACCCTTTACATATATTTTTAAGAAATCATCTGTTTTTTTAAGCAGTTCAACAATTAGATTAATGTCTTTAGTTTTGTTATATATTTCCTGCAGATTGTTATAAGGAAGCGGATAATCAGATACTATTTTCAGCCCCTCCCCATAAGCATATAAGAAAGTTAAAAGGAAAAATATAAAAATCTTCCTCATTAAATCCCCATTTATAGTAGTATCATAAAATTATATACTCGGATAGAGCAGGTTAAGTTATGAAAAAAGCTTTAACAATAGCAGGTTCAGATAATAGTGGTGGTGCAGGAATTCAGGCTGATTTAAAAGTTTTTTCAGCCTTTGGTGTTTATGGAATGTCAGCCATAACAGCTATTACTGTTCAAAATAGTCTTGGTGTGATTAGCACTTATCCTGTTGAACCGGAAATCCTTTATTCCCAAATATCATCTGTAGCTGAAGATATCGGGATTGATGCTGCAAAAACAGGGATGTTAATGAACAAAGAAAATGTTGAGGTTGTTTACAAAACCCAGCAAAAATATAAATTTCCTCTAATCGTTGACACTGTAATAAAATCCAAAAATGGCCGATTTCTCCTTGAAGAAGATGCTATAGAAATGCTCATTAAAAAAATAATACCCATAAGCCTGATAATCACACCTAACAAAGATGAAGCAGAAGTAATAACCGGAAAAGAAATATCCTCTATAGAAGATATGAAAAGGGCAGCTATAGAAATTAAAAAAATGGGAGTAGATATAGTCATAATAAAAGGTGGACATCTTCCACAGGATAAGACAGTTACAGATGTTGTTTTACATGAAGATGAGTTTATTTTCCTTACCTATCCTTTTGTTGATACAAAAAACACCCATGGAACAGGTTGCACTTTTTCAGCAGCAATAACGGCTTTAATAGCAAAAGGTGTAAAGCCTCTAAAAGCCATACGAATAGCCAGAGCCTATGTGCAGGGAGCTATAGAGAACTCCCTGAAAACAGGCCAAGGCACAGGTAGTTTAAACCATTTCTGGACAGTGATGTGAATATATTAAATGCTATATTCCCTGCAAAATGTGTTCTGTGTAATGAATTGTTTGTTTATAAAACTCAAAATCTTTTTTGTGAAAATTGTTTAAAACGAATTAAAAAAGAAGACCTTAAATACTGCCACAGCTGCGGTAAAAAAACAGAAAACTGTCAGGAATGCTTCAAACAAAGGAAATTTAATGATATTCAGGTTTTCAAATCAAAAGACAAAGCAATAACAGAAATTATTTATCAGTTAAAAATAAATGGCTACAGGAATTTAGCTTTAGAAATTGCAGAAATTATAAAGGAAGATATCACAAGCTATGTAAAAACAAATAAAATAGATATTATTACCTATGTGCCTGTTGACAAAGAAACTCAAAAAGAAAGGGAGTTTAATCATCTTGAGGAAATCCTGAGATATATATTCCCAAAATATCTAATTGTTCCCCTCATTGAAAAAATAAGAAAGACACCACTGCAAATGGAACTTACAGCAGAGGAAAGATGGAAAAATCTAAAAGGTGTATTTAAACTGAAAAACCATGATATAAAAGACAAAAATATTCTTATTTTTGATGATATCCTGACAACAGGAGCAACTATGTTGAATATGTATAGAGCTATTAAAAAAGGACGTCCCAAAAGAATTTATGGTTATGTAATTGCAAGATAGTTAACTTTTTTCTCTAACCTCGCTGTCCATCAGAACAGCAATCCATCTGGTTTCCTCTTTAAGTTCAAAAGCCATTTTTGCTATTATGGTGAGAGGAATTGATAAAAACATTCCAACTGTTCCCAGAACCCATCCCCAAAATACCAAAGAAAGAAGAACAATCAATGGGGAAAGTCCTACACCTTTACCCATAAGCTTAGGTTCAATAATATTTCCTATAACCATATTTATCATGATATACCAGATAGCAACCACTACAGCCTGCCATACACCACAATCTATAAGAGCAATAATAACAGGTGGAATTGCCGCAATAATAGAACCAATTGTAGGTATATAGTTTAATAAAAATGTAAGTATCCCCCAAAGAAGCGCAAAATCAACACCTAAAACCGCAAGAACAATCCATGCCAGAAATCCTGTTAAAAACGACATTATGGTTTTTATTTTCATATACTCAATAACACTATCAAAAAACTGGTCAACAAGTTTATGTGTATCTTTCCCTTTTGCTATTACCTTCAGTTTTCTTGAAAAAATATCACTTTCAAGCAAAATAAATGCCGCCAGAATAAGAATAAATGCTGCATTTGCCAGAATATTCCCAAAGCTAAGTAAAGAATTGGAAATAAACTGGAATATAAAAGAAGGATTCAAAAATTTGAGCTTTATAGAAGGGGGATTTGGAATCCCTGCTTTTTCAAAAATTACGCTTCCATATTCTATATAGTGGCTTAGCTTTTGCTGATACAGTCCCAAATTTTCTTTGAACTCATTTACAGAACTAACCACCGTCAAAGCAAGAATATAAACAAAAAATAGATTTATAAGTAGAACAAGGGTGAGGGATAGCCATTCGGGGAATTTTTTATTAAAAAACTTAAAAAGGGGCAAAAACATAATAGCAAAGAAAAAAGCCAGAAGAAACTGGACGACCATATCTTGAGCCGCTTTTAGCCCGGCTATGATAATAACTATAGAAGCAAGGGATACTAAAGCAATAGGTATTTTGTATTTTTCCATAAAATCCTTTTTTCTTAAATAATAACAATTTAAAAGAATTATAAGCAAGTATTATTTCAGTAACCACCTTCAATAGCAGCCATAAACACCGCATAAATAATGCTAATAATTATTGCTATACCAAATAAAATGAAAAGATTAGCAATGCTGGTGCCCCCTTTACCTGCTAATATAATTCTCGGATCAGTATTTAGGTATTTACTCTGGACAATAGCCTTTTGAACTTCTTCATTCACTTTTTTGTAATATATATAGTTTCCATATATACCGGATAAAATTGATACTATCAATCCAACAAGAGGAATAATACTAAGAACCATTACCAGAACACCATATCCAAGCATTTTTCTGTATGCAAACCATAATGGAGTAAAGAAAAAAGCAGGCCAATTCCAGCTGGCCTTTTTATCAAGAGTTCTAAATTCAACAAATTTTGGTATGTAATAATCTAATTTTGTTTGGACATAAGCACTCCATAACTCTATGTCTTGTGCCAACTGTGGACTTGTTTCTATTAAGTTTTTTAATATATAGTTTTGTTGAAAATTTACAGGTATATTCTGATAATTACTTGAAACTTGCTGATTTTTAGAATTATCTATTTCCTCTGATTGATTTTGGTGAATATCTTGATTTTGTGGATTTTCCATCCCTGAATTCCTAACTTCTCCTAAATTAAAACCACAATTTAGGCAAAATTTCGCATTTTCAGGATTTTCTGTTTTACATTGAGGACAGATTATATTCGCCATAAAGAGAAATCCCTCCATTTTTCATTTTTTATATTTTACACAATTATTTCCAGTGTATTTTCATTCCACAACTGGTGCAGTAATTTTGTCCGAAATTTAATCTACTTTTACAATTTCCACAAAAATATTTCAATTGAATTTTATTTTCTTTTTCTACCCAATATGTAGATTTCCCACAGTTTATACAATACTGTGCTTTAGCAGGAAATAAACCATTACAATATTTACAGCTTATAAAGTAATTCAAATTATTAAATGGAGATATTCTCAACAGAAAACTAACTTTTTTCATAAGTAAAATTATAGTAACTAATATCACAGCCGCTGCCCCTATAGAACCTATTTCTCCAAGAAAAGCAAAAAAATCATAAAGCCCATGTAAAAAGGCAGCCACAAAAAATCCTTTTATGACATCACTTTTTCTTGCAGGATTCTGCTTGTAAAGCCCAAGAGCAATTCCCCAATAAGATGCGAATAATATATGAACAGGAGAAGTTAAAATCCTAACCCATGTTATAAATATCCCTTCTACAAATCCAGCTTTAAACCCATAATAGATATAAAGTAAATCCTCTACAAAAGCAAAACCAGCAGCTGTTGCTGAAGCATAAATTAAACCATCAATAGGTTCATTAATCTGTTTAAAAGCATAAAATCTAACTGGAATAAGCTTTACAAACTCTTCTACAATCCCTACTACTACCACAAGATAAAGAAAAAATAAAAGCAAATTACTATTAAAGGGATTTTGTATAACATCATCTATAGATAAACCAAAAAACTCCAGTCCTAATTCTTCAAAAAAACTTGCAATTAAAGTAAGAAAAGCACCAAATACGAATGTAATTAAAAGTAGATGAAACGGTTCCTGTTCATATTTATCTAATTTCCAAAAGTAATAAACCCACCCTAAGCAAGCAAGCATAGAGATAAAAAATGAAATTACGATAAATAAGTTCATAAAAATCCTCAAAATGTTACCAGAAATCTACAGAATATAATAACTTACAAATATGGATTTTGTTTGAAATTTAATGAGGCTAAAAAATCTTTTTCATGGCGGAGAGGGAGGGATTTGAACCCTCGGAGCGGGGAAAACCCGCTCAACTCCTTAGCAGGGAGCCGCCTTCGACCGCTCGGCCACCTCTCCTTCCGAGGAGATTATATTATATCTCAGTAGACTTTTTTTTCAAATTTTTATCTTAGAAAAATCAGGAAATAAAGAATTCCAATTATTATTCTGTAAATCCCAAATGGAATAAATGTATGATTTTTAATAAATCCAAGTAATAGTTTTATGGAAATCACTGCAAATATAAAAGCCGTTATAAAACCTGTTATCAACGTTATCCAGTTATTCAGTTGAAATACCTGATAGTTTTTATACACATCATATCCTGTTGCCACAAACATTGTAGGAACAGCCAGCAAAAATGAAAATTCTGCTGCAACTTTACGATCTAAGCCAAGAAGTAAACCTCCTATAATAGAAGCTCCCGACCTTGAAGTTCCCGGTATCATAGCAAAAGATTGGAAAACTCCGATTAAAAAAGCCTTTGGATATGACACATCCTCAAGGGATTTTATTGGATAGTCCTTATTTCTGTGTAGATACTCAATAATAATGAATATAATCCCTCCAATAACAAGCATCACAGAAACTATATACGGGCTAAAAAGGGATTTTATCAGTTTATAAAGTAAAAATCCCAGAGCACCTGTCGGTATAAATGCTACTATCAGCTTTTTCCACAGCTCTATATCCCTAAAAAGTCTGTCCTTATACAAAAACACAACCGCAAGGATTGATCCAAGCTGAATAGCCACTTCAAATGTCTTATGGGCTGCTGTTTGCTTTATGCCAAGTAGATGAGATACCAGTATCAAATGTCCTGTGGAGGAAATTGGAAGAAATTCTGTAAGACCTTCAACAATACCTAAGATAATACTTTCTACAACAGTCAATCTATTCTCCTTTTTTCTTTTATTTTATCAAGACAGCATTTCCTCTGTTAATCTGTAGTTTAAAGCTTCTACTATATGTTTAGTTTTTACATTTTTTGAAGCCTCAAGGTCAGCAATGGTTCGGCTAACCTTTAGTATCCTGTGGAAGCCCCTTGCAGTTATTCCGTATTTTTTGGCAGCAAGTCTAAGGGTATTTTCTGCCTCATCTTCTAAAATAACAAATTTTTCAATCATAGATGGGCTCATCTCACTGTTAAAGTTTACAGGCAGCTCTTTAAATCTTTTTTTCTGTATATCAACAGCCTTTAAAACCCTTTCTCTGATTTGCTGCGAACTTTCTCCTGCTGACATTTTAGATAATTCTTCAGGCGGAACTGAATTGACCCAGGTTATCATATCAATCCTGTCAACGATGGGCCCCGATAGCTTATTCCTGTATCTTCTTATCTCTGCAGGCGTGCATCTGCACTCTCTAATAGGGTCATTTTTATATCCACAGGGGCAAGGATTAGCAGCTGCAAGAAGCTGGAATTTTGCAGGGAATTTGTATCTGCCGCTGGCACGGGATATGACGACTTCCCTGTCCTCCATAGGTTGACGGAGAACTTCAAGGGAAGAGCGTTTAAATTCTGGAAATTCATCTAAAAATAAAACACCATTATGGGCAAGGGATACCTCTCCAGGCTTTGGAATACTTCCTCCACCTATTAATGCCACATCAGAAATTGTATGATGGGGGTTCCTATAGGGCCTGTTTTTGACTATATATCCATCAAGTATTCCGGCCACGCTGTGTATCTTTGTTGTTTCTATTGCCTCCTCAAAGCTCATAGGGGGCAGTATAGAAGGAAAAGCTTTTGCCATCATAGATTTTCCAGAACCGGGAGAACCAATCATAAGAAGGTTATGAAATCCTGCAGCTGCAATTTCCAGTGCCCTTTTTACAGCATACTGTCCCTTGATTTCTGAAAAATCCGGATATCCTGAATAATCTGTGAACGTTCCCTCAATATCCGGTTTCACAGGCTTTTTATTAATATCCCCTGTTAAAAATCCAATTATCTCCTTTAGATGTTGAAACCCATAAACCTCAAGCTCTGATATCAGTGATGCTTCAGGGGCATTTTCCTCAGGAAGTATCAGTTTTTTGACACCTATCTGTTTAAGCCCATAAGCTATAGGTAGAACTCCTTTTATTTTCCTGATTGAACCATCAAGGGCAAGTTCTCCAATAAAAGCTGTATTTTCAATTGAATTTGGAGAAAAAATCCCTGCAAGATTTAATATTCCAATTGCAACAGGCAGGTCATAAAGTGTTCCCTGCTTTTGAATATCAGCAGGAGCCAGATTAACCGTTATTTTCCTTAAAGGAAAAGAAAATCCGCTGTTTATTATTGCTGATTTTACCCTTTCTTTACTTTCCTTAACAGCTGTATCAGGAAGACCTACAATTATAAATTGTGGAAGTCCCTGGGATATATTTACTTCTACTTCCACCTTAAATCCATCAATACCAATAAATCCCCCGCTCGTTATATTTGTAAGCATAATCCCTCCCTGAATTTATATTCCTATAAATTTTAGCAGATATGATTTTGGTTCTAATCGGCAAAGGCAAAATGGAATAAACTTTCAAAAAAGCTTAAAAGGAGAGATAACAATGCCAAATAGACTAATAAACGAAAAAAGCCCATATCTCAGGCAGCATGCATATAACCCTGTGGACTGGTATCCATGGGGAGAAGAAGCCTTTGAAAAGGCCAAAAAAGAGGACAAACCCATATTCCTGTCAATAGGCTATTCCACATGCCACTGGTGTCATGTTATGGAAAAGGAAAGTTTTGAGGATGAAGAAATAGCAGAAATCCTTAACAAATATTTTGTTTCTATAAAGGTTGACAGAGAAGAACGCCCAGATGTTGATAGTATCTATATGAATGTCTGTATGATGATGACAGGTAGAGGCGGCTGGCCTTTAACAATTTTTATGACCCCTGATAAAAAACCTTTTTATGCAGGAACATATTTTCCAAAAGAAGGTTCTCATACAAGAATAGGACTAAAAGAACTACTGCTAAATATTGCAAAGCTATGGCAAGAAGACAGAACAAAACTACTGGAAAGGGCTGACAAAATCTTAAATCATCTAAAAGAATATTCTAAAACTACTTCCGAAGACATAGTTCCACCAAATATATCAGAAATCTTATATGAAACCTTGAAAGATATGTTTGACCCATACTACGGTGGATTTGGAAGAAGACCTAAATTCCCTGTTCCCCATAATCTTATGTTTTTAATGAGATACTACTCCAAAACAAAGCTACAAAGTGCCATTGATATGATAAAGCATACCCTTACAGAAATGAGACTTGGAGGAATTTATGACCATATCGGTTATGGCTTACATAGATACTCAACAGATGAAAGGTGGTTTCTGCCCCATTTTGAAAAAATGTTATACGACCAGGCAATGCTTATGATTGCATATACAGAAGCTTTCCAGATAACAGGAGAAAAGCTATATAAAGAAACTGTCCAGCAGATAGCAGAATATCTCCAGAGGGATATGCTTTCACCAGAAGGCGGCTTTTACTCAGCTGAGGATGCAGACAGTGAAGGAGAAGAAGGAAAATTTTATGTTTGGAGTTATGAGGAAATAGAAAAAATAATCGGAAAAGAGGATATAAAACTGTTTGAAAAAGTTTTTAATATCACACCTGAGGGAAACTACCGTGAGGAGCACACAGGAAGATTAACAGGGAAGAATATTCTTTATTTGAAAAAAACTATTCCAGAACTGGCTAAGGAGTTAGGAATATCTGAAAATCAGCTTAAGGAAAAAATTATCATATGGAGGGAAAAATTATTTACCGAAAGGGAAAAAAGGGTTCATCCATTAAAGGATACCAAAATACTGACTGACTGGAATGGTCTTATTATTGCGGCACTTTCAAAGGCGTCTGTTATAGACCCTGAATATGCACAGCTGGCCAAAAATGTAGCAGATTTTGTTTTAAAAACAATGAAAAAATCAGATGGAACACTTCTCCACAGATATAAGGATGGCGAAGCTGAGATTGATGGCTTTTTATCTGATTATGCCTTTTTGGTATGGGGATTAATAGAGCTTTATCAGGCTACAGCTGAAGAAAAATATCTAATAGAAGCTATAAACCTGACAGAAACAATGATTAAGCATTTCTGGGATGAAAAAGGCGGATTTTTTGACACTCCTGACTTTGGGGAAAATCTGATTGTCAAGCCAAAGGAAAGTTATGATGGGGCAATTCCGTCCGGAAACTCAGTTGCAGTTTATAACCTGTATAGGCTGTTTAGAATGACAGGGGATTTCAGATACAGGGATTATGCAGACAAAACCATAGAAGCCTTTTCTTCAAAAATAAAATCAATTCCGGCAGGATACAGTATGATGATACTGGGATATGACTTTGGAAATAATAAAGGCAAGGATATCGTTATTGCAGGAAAGGATTATAAAGAGGTTTTAGAAAAAATAAATCAAAAATTCATGCCTTACAGCTCTGTCCTTGTGAAAAAAGGAGATATTTTAGATGAAAAGATACCATTTTTAAAACAGCTGCCTGTAGATGATAAACCTGCTGTTTATATATGTGAGGACTTTACCTGTGGACTACCTATCACAGATATATCCCAGTTAGACGAAAAATTAGGGTAGTTAAATCGGTTAATAAAGACTTATAATAAAGAAATAAAAACCTATTCACAGGTGGAAATTTGCTTAAGATACTGCTGATTGTTATTTTGATGTCTTATTTTGTGTCGTCTATAGGTTTTTGGGTTTATTTATTTACCAAAAAAGATACTGGAAAAAAGTTTGGGTTTAGTTTTTATGGAATAGCATTTTTATTGCAGCTGCTATACATAGGAATAAAAGATATACAGGCAAAAAGTTTTGCACTGGCAACCCAGCAGGAACTTCCATTTTTTCTCGCATTTTTAATCGGTGCTGTTTTTCTGGGACTTTCTTTTAAATACAAAACACAGCTAAGGGATTTTGGTTCATTGTTTGCACCTATAAATGTTTTCTTAGTGGCTCTTACTCTACCTCATTATGAAAAAGTAGAAATTGGCTACAAAAATATATGGTTCTATGCCCATGTGATTTTTTCAATGGTTGCTTATGCTTTAATCATAGCCGGTGCAGTGGTTGCAGCGGTTTATATTCTTACCCAAAGAGATTTAAAAAGGAAAAAACTGGATTCATTTCTGGTTTCCAAATTTTCTTCATCTCTGGTTTTACTTCAGGATATTGAATACAAAACAAATGTTGCTGCATTTATAATGCTGTCCCTTGCCTTAATTGCCTCTTCTGTCTGGTCAAGTGTGTATTTGGGAAAACACTGGATTTGGGATATTAAGCAGATAGCACTATCTTTATTATGGGTTTATTATGGATTTTTAATTCATATTATGGTTATAAAACATGAAAAAGGGAAAAAAGCCTCCTATCTGACTGTTGCAGGAGGCATTATGGCATTTATTATCTACTGGTTCATAAAACACCCTAACTATTAGTTTTTAAGAATTCTGATACTTTAAAAATAGGGAAAAACTCAAAACCTTCCTTTTTAATATTTTCTGCTCCACCTTCTTCTCTATCAACAATAGCTATAATACCCATTATCTCCAGACCAAAGTCCCTTGCAACTTTTGCTGCTTTAAGTGAAGAACCTGCTGTTGTTACAACATCTTCCACTATAAAAACCTTTTCTCCCGGTTGAACATTTCCCTCAATCTGTTTTCCTGTTCCGTGTCCTTTAGGCTCTTTTCTAACGACAAATGGTTTTATAGGCTGTTTATTCAGATAAGAAACAAGTGCCGTTGCATAAGATATAGGGTCAGCCCCAAGTGTCAGTCCTCCTATTGCATCAGGGGATTTATCCTTTATCATTTCAAAAATCAGATTTCCTATTATGTATCCGCCTTCAGGATCAAGGGTTATTGTCCTTAAGTCCATATAATATGTGCTCATTTTACCTGAAGAGAGTTTAAATATTGGCTTATCTGCAACCTTTAATGCCCTTTCTAATATCATCTGTTTAAGCTTCTCCCTGTAATCCAATTTCTAATCCTCCGGTTTCATATTGTAGTCATTGTTAAAATTAGTAAGATACCTATTATAGATATAAATATTGATAATGCTAAATAAATTTGTTTGTCTTTTTCAATCTGACCTTTTTCCAAATTTGATATCCATCTTGTATAATAAAAGTATGTATAAATAGCCAAAAAAACTCCTGCCAGTATAATTACAATCCCCAGATATGCATAAAAATTAAGGTAACTTTCATGAATAAGTTTTACTTTAAAATTATTTTTAACTTCTATTGAAACCAAATGAAGGAATAGTTCAAATTTCTCAACAACGAAACCCAGCACAATCAAAGAGATAGATGTGCTAAATAATGCAGTAGTTGCTCTCTCAACCGCCATTAAATCTTTAGGATCTATCTTTGGTTTTTTCTCCTCCATTTTTATATATCCATTTTTATTTTTTTCCTGACTCTGTAAACGTCATTCAGATTTATGTCTGCCTGTATTAAGCCTTCTTCTTCGTCTATAAATGCCAGCGTTTCTCCCCATGGGTCGTAAATCCCTGAACTTCCTGCATACTCAATATTTCCAATTTTACCTGTGGTATTACTGACTATAACAAAAGACTGGTCTTCAATTGCCCTTGCTTTTGAAAGCACTTCAAGATGGTATTTTCTCGGCTTTCCCCATTGGGCAGGAACAAGGATTATTTCTGCACCTTTTTTTCTTAAAGTGTATGAGATATTAGGAAATCTAAGTTCAAAGCAAATCATTATCCCAAGATTTCCATTTGAGCTTTCTGCCACATCAAAATTTTTTCCAGCTTTGAAATATTTGTGTTCCCCTGTTGGTCTAAATAGTTTAACTTTTGCCTGTTTGTAAACAATTTCCCCGTTATCTATAACAAATGCCTTGTTATAAATGGCATTTCTGGATTTTTCCGGAAGTGTGCCTGCAATAACCAAGTGCTTTTTATGGGACATTTCTTTTAAATATTTATGTATAGCAGGAGTTTCTTTTGCATGCCTTTCAAGATTTTCATTATCAAAACCACAGCTAAACATTTCAGGAAGTAGCACAAGGGAGTTTTTTTCAACTTTGTCTATATAGGAAAATATTTTCTCCAGATTTTTTTCTGTATTTCCCAGCTCCAGATTAACCTGCAAAGAATAAACAAGCATTATATACCTCTTAGTTTGGTTTGCAGATAAAGAATTTTATCATAAGATATTCTGTATGAGATTTTTACTGATAGGACTTTTGGTATATTTTCGAGGTTCTTGTGAATAATATTTATAAAAAGAAATCTTTAGAAAGGTTAGAAACGGCAAAATGGCAAATAGAAACAAAAATTACATCAACTTTGGGTTCTACACTATACTTTGCATTATTTAATTTTATGCAATCAGTTCTCGGAAAGCCTCCTGAAAATAAATGGAAACATATAGGAATAAACAAACACTTTTCTAAATATTGCAAAGATAATAACTTAACAGATAATCTATACTTTGAGGAACATATACAAAACATATGAAAGACTATATATTTATAGAATAAAATCAGATTATACCAACGAAGTTTATACCAATGAAGAAATAAAAGAGTTAAAAATTATTTTTGAGTTTTTGAACGAGGTAATAAGAAAATGGCAAAGTTAAAAGAAATAGAAACAATAGCTAATTATCTGTCCCAAATAAAAAATATTGAAGGTATAGAAAATATAGAAATAACAAATATTCCTGAGGATGTAGACGCAGATATAGGCATAAAAATAAGATTAGAAAAAGGATACTCATGGCAAGAAGTCTTAAATCAGTTAAATGACATAGAATGGGAGCTGTATGAAAGAGAAGGAGAACTTTTATCAGTATATAAAGAATTTACTTAATAAAGACTTGTTTTGTATTAAGCTCTTACTAATTATTGGATTTTTTATTTTTATTACTGGTTGTGAGAATTTTTATTCAAAGGTTTATGACAAAAGCATAAAAGAAAAAAATATCCATTGCGTAAGAATTTCTTATCAAAACCCTTTTATAAAAACCAAAATCATAAAAGCATTTAAAGAAGAAGGAATAAAAGTTCAGGATAACTGTCCTTATACTATAAATGTAAAAGCCAAATTCCTCTCACAATGCACATCTCCACAGGCAAAATCCATCGGTGCTGATTTTGATGGCTTTATGAGATTTGACCTTTTAGAAAAAGGAAAACTGGTTTATAGATGCCAGATGGACTGGAAAGGAAAGTTTTCAGAAGACAGGGTCAAAGATTTAATCAAAAAGATGAAAGAAGATATCGGGTTTAAATAAGTAGTTGTCTTGCAAAATTTCCCTTTAAGAAGTAATGTATATATACATCATAAGCGAGGTAAAGTATGAAAAGAACTCAAATTTATTTAGATGAAGAAATTTATAAATATTTAAAGGCAGAAAGTAAAAGAACAGGTAAAAGTTTATCTGAAATAATAAGAGAAAAATTAAGAACAGATCTAAAAAAATCAAAAGAAAATCTATTGAAAGCAATAGAAGAAACTGCAGGTATCTGGCAATATAAAACTGATAATGTTGAGGAAGCCCTCAGGAATCTAAGGAAAGGTAAAAGAATTGATAGTATTTGATACGGATGTTTTAATCTGGATTTTGAGGGGAAATCCAGAAGTTATTGAAAAAGCTAAACAAATCATAGAAGATACCAATGGATACGTGTATATAACACCTGTTCAAATTGCAGAAATATATGCCGGTGCAAGAAAAAAAGAAATTCCAAAAATACAAAAGCTTTTAAATAGTTTTAAACTTATAGAAATAAATAGTGAGATAGGAAAAGTAGCAGGAGAATTTATGAATAAATATAGGAAATCTCACAATGTTGAGCTTGCAGATAGTTTAATAGCTGCCTGTTGCACAGTCTATAATTTTAAACTTTGGACTTTCAATAAAAAGCATTATCCTATGATTAAAAACAATTTAATTTAACTTTTTATTTAAAGCCATCTTTTACCTTTTTCCTTTATTACCTGTTTCAGGTATGGAGCACTCTTTAAATCTACTATATCTACCTTATAAGGAAGGTTACTTTCCTCTAGAATATACCTTAGTTGAGACAATTTTCCACTTATATCCTTATCTAAATCAAAGGCTAAGTCTATATCTGAATACTGGGTATTTCTTCCTTCTGCCCGTGAACCAAAAAGATATACCTTTACATTTTCCCCTTTAAAAAATTGCTGCAAAAACTCTTTTAAATCTTCAATGGTTTTTACTTTTTGTGCTTTAAACATGCCGAAAGTTTCCAGTTTTAAGAATTATTTCACAGCATCAAAGTAATAATGTCAACAAAAAAAGGGGCAAAAGCCCCTTCAGAATTATTTATTCATCAGTTCAACAGCTTCCAGAACCTCAAGTCCAGATTCATGGATAGAAGTTTTACCGATAAATCCTGCAAGTCTTGCAACAGCTATCTCTTTTTCAAATGTTTCTTTATCAAGTCCGGACAGCTTAATTGCTTCTTCCCAGTTTTTAGGAAGTATTCTTACTCTTTTTTCTTTAACATACAGATTTCCAACCTGTTTTATAGCCTGTAGAATTCTAACTATAACAGGGTTTATTGGGTTTGCTATTCCTTCTGGGACTCCGGAGAGAGCTTTCTTAAGCAGTTTTCCCGCTTCTGTAAGTCTAATTCCATTGTTTGGAAGAACATCAAGGATATATCTTGCTTCTAATTTGTTAACAGCATATTGAACTTCTTCTTTGAGGGTTTCATCAAATTCTTTGAATAGCTCATCAAGGAACATTCCGTATTCTGGAATTTTATGGAGAACCATAAGCTCAAATCTTGTAAGGTTTGGTAGTCTTCTTACTGTGTAAGCAAGTTCTTCATAAAGTTGACCGGATTTTGTTGGGTATCCACCACCAACCAGATGTTCATTGACAGCCTCTTCATACCAGTGGTAGTTTGGTGCTCCAAATTCTGTTTTGGTAATAGATATAGCTTTTACACCTGTTGAGGTTATTTCTCTAACACCTTTTTCTTTTATATCCTGAAGAACTCTTTTTCCGTGGTTTGTCAGTTTATAAACAGTTTTTCCTGTTTTTTCATCTATTTCAGATTTAACAAGTTCAAAAGCTTCGAGGGAGTAAAGACTTTCTTTTACCGTGTCATAAAGCTTTTCATACCATTGGTTTCCTTTTTCCCAGAAATGTTTGAACAGGTCTTCTATCGTAAACAGTTCAGCCCATTTTTTCTTAAGCTCTTCTTTTTTCTGATATCCCATAGCCTGATTAATCATTCTGCCGTAAAACTCAATCAGGTGTTTATACTCTTTAAGAGGCTTTTCCATGAGATAGTGGACTATCTCTTCTGCTGTTGGAACAACTTCAGGGTTAGTTTTGTTTTTTTCCCATACTTTTTCAATTCCGATTAATAGTTCTTCGTCTAATGTCTCAAGGTTAAATGTTTTAACAGGTCTGTATTCCCTTTCACTCCAGAGTTTATAAACCTCAAGTAAAGCTTCTCCAGCCGGAAGAATATTTCCTTCTGCATCAATAAATGCCAGTTCTTCCAGAACTTCAGCTTCCTGTGGAGTTAAGGCTTCCATCCCACTATCAAGGACTTTTAGCAGTGCATACATATAATCTTCATTTATTATTGTTTCAAGGGATGGTGCCATTGTTTGAACTACCTTCTGGACAGCCTGTCCAAGTCCTGAAAGTGTATAAACATCAGAGTTTGGAACTGAGAATGAGATAAGTCTCATACTTTCAAGAACAAGTGGAAATCTACTATGTTCAGGAAGCATTTTTGTTTCTGCTGGACCTGTTGGCATAGAAGCAATATAGTTTCCAAGTTCTTTTGAAATCACAAGTCTTGGTTTTGCTTTTGTGTAAATGTCATAAACAGCTTTTGCATACTCATTTATTTCTTTGAACCAGCCTTTTTTCTCTTCATGAACTTCCTGCGCAAAACCTCTTTCTCTAAGTGGTTCAAATGTTTCTTCTCCTGTTAATCCACCACTTAAGATAGCAGCTTCTATCATTGCAATAACTTCAGAACCTATCCATCTAAATCTATCGTCCCACTCAGAAGGATGTTTGATAAGACCCTTTTTAATCATTTCTTCAAGGATATAAACAAGATTTCTTCCCCAATATGTCAGTGTATATTCAATTGGGGAATTGCCCTGTTCCAGCAGATTTTGAAGTTCCAGTTCAACATAAGGGTCTTCTTCTGCTTTGATTGTAATCTGGCAGGCAAGACCTTTTTCTTCCTGTGATTTTGCGTTTAAAAGTGCAAGTGCATGCTCTTTTCTAATAACCATAATAGCCCTCCTATTATTTTTTTCTTCATTATTTAAGATAATCCTTTATTAAAATTTTGTCAAATAATTTTAGTGAAACTTTTATAAATTTTCAGTTTGGCAACAAATACGGGATAAGTCATTTAATAATAAGATAAAATATTTGTTAAACATTTTAAGCCATAGGAGATATAAATGGACGAAAAAATCCTTTCTGCCCATGGATTAACTGTTGAGGAATACAAAAAAATTGTTGAACTTATAGGTAGAGAGCCTAACGAGGTTGAACTTGGAATATTTGGGGCTTTATGGAGTGAACACTGTTCTTATAAATCATCTAAACCTTTTTTGAAGGTTTTTCCAACAGATGCACCATGGGTTTTGCAGGGCCCCGGTGAAAATGCCGGAATTGTTGAGATAGATGATAAATATGCTGTTGCATTCAAAATAGAAAGTCATAACCACCCCTCATATATAGAACCGTTTCATGGGGCAGCAACAGGAGTCGGTGGAATTATCAGAGATATTCTCTCAATGGGAGCAAGACCTGTCTGTGCTTTTGATAGCCTTAGATTTGGCGATCCAAGAAAAGATGGAACAAGAAAAAATATAAAAGATGCAAAGCCTATTGTTCATGGAGTTGTTGAAGGAATTGGGTTTTATGGAAACTGTATAGGTGTTCCAACAATAGGTGGTGAAATTGTATTTGATGAGGTTTACGCAGGAAACCCTCTTGTAAATGCCTTCTGCCTTGGAATACTTGAAAAAGACAAAATTTTCAGAGCAAGAGCCACAAAAGTGGGTCAAAAAATGGTTATGGTAGGCTCTGCCACAGGTAGAGATGGAATACATGGAGCCACAATGGCGTCTGCAGAATTCTCTGAAGAGTCTGAAAGCAAAAGACCAAATGTCCAGATAGGTGACCCATTTTTTGGAAAAAGACTTGTTGAATGCACCCTTGAGGTAATGCAAAAAGACCTGATTGTCGGCTGTCAGGACTTTGGAGCTGCAGGGTTGGCAGGTTCAACATCAGAGTTTGGTTCAAAGTCAGGAATGGGTGTTCGGGTTTATCTTGAAAATGTTCCCCTCAGGGAAGAAGGAATGACCCCTTATGAGATACTCCTCTCCGAATCTCAAGAGAGAATGCTTTATGCTGTAGATGAGGAAAATGTTGATGAAATTATAAAAATTGCAAAATCTTACGGACTTGAGGCGGCAGTAATAGGAGAAACAACAGACACAAAAAGAATGGAAGTCTTCTATAAAGGCGAAAAGGTTGCAGACTTGCCTATCTCTGCAATAGTTGATGATGCCCCTGTTTACAACAGACCAAGAAAAGAGCCTGAATATCTAAAAGAAACAAGAGCCTTTGACCAGAATAATCTTCCGGAAATTGATATAAAAGAAGCCATAGAAAAAGTTTTATCTTCCCCAACCATTGCCAAAAAAGAATGGGTTTACAGACAATATGACCACGAGGTTGGTATAAATACCGTTGTAAAACCTGGAAGTGATGCAGCTGTTTTAAGGGTTAAATGGGCTGTAAAACCTGAAATCAATAGTGAAAAAGCAGTGGCAATATCCTCAGACGGAAACGGTAGATGGGTTTATCTTGACCCTTATGAAGGTGGTAAAAGGGTTGTCATTGAAGCTGTTAGAAATGTTTATATCTCAGGTGCAAAACCACTTGCAATAACAGACTGTCTCAACTGGGGAAATCCTGAAAACCCAGAAATTATGTGGCAGTTTGAACAGGCAACAAAAGGAATGGCAGATGCCTGTAGACAGCTAAATACACCTGTTATTAGTGGTAATGTGTCCCTGTATAATGAAACGGTTCTACCAGACAAAAGAATAAATGTTTATCCTACTCCTACTGTAGTTGCTGTTGGAGTATTAGATAGACCTGAAGATGCGATTCCATCTTTTTATCAAGAAGAAGGAGATGTTATTGTCCTGATTGGAGAAGTAAATAAACAGCCTACAGTAAGCGGCAGCGAATATCTCAAAGAAGTCCACGGAATAGTATCAGGGGCAATTTCACCTGTTGATATAGAAATAGAAAAGAAACTTATGGAGTTTATTCATTCAAACAGGGAAAAGATAAAATCTGCCCATGATGTATCAGACGGTGGACTTATTACAGCTATTTTAGAGCCTGCATTTGCAGAAGAAAAAACATTTGGACTTGATATTGAGATAAATACAGAACATAGACCAGATTTTGAACTATTCGATGAGATGAGAAGTATTATTGTGATAAGTGCTGCTGAAGAAGATATTCCTCAGCTTGAGGCGAAAGCAAAAGAATTAGGCATAGGATTTAAAGTTGTTGGAAAAGTCAAAAATGAACCTGAATTAAATCTAAAAATTGGAAATGTTTCCATAACAGAAGATATAAACAATCTCAGAACTCTATGGGAAAACAGCCTGCCTAAGATTTTATAAAAAGGGGGATACTCCCCCTTTTTTTCAACAACGATTAATTTCTACATAAAGAGCCGGAACTGTTACGATAGAGGAAGGGGCATTAGGAGGAGCAGCTACAGAATTACTTCCGTTATCAAAATAAAGATAAAATGGAATTTCTGTCATAAATACCTTTGTTTTAGCACCTGAATTACATGCACCCTCCCAAAATGCAGTTCCCATCAAACTTGTTCCATTGTTATGATAGACATCCTCCGAACCACCATCAGCAAAAAATATAGTAGATGTTGAAAAATCCCCATAAGCAGCAACTTTATTAGGGTCAGTGCTAAAATCCGTAAGACCTGTAATATTCACCTGACGGCTGTTATAAGATGTATCAAGGCCTATGTAATAGGGAGGATTATACAAGTTATCGTCATTTACATACCAGTAAACACCTTTATCTCCGGAAGAGATATCAATTATACTTGCTACGGTATATTCTTTATGATTAACATTATCTCTAACTTCCCAGATACATATCCACCAATCATTATATGTAGTTCCGTTTATCTTCACATCAACAAAAGGAACCATTGTGATAAATGAAGCCAGAATTTTCCCTGCAGAATCACCAGGATTATCAGCTATAGCTCTACTCAAATTACGGGCAAAAGCATCAACCAGATTTTTATCAGCCCAGTTACAGCTACTTTTTGATGTTTTCCTTACATCCAGATCAAAATTTGAGCTATTTTTTGTAAGTATTCCGGTCATCCTATTGGCTACAACATTTGCATTGATATTTACATCTACATGATTATTAAATGTATCATTTCCGCTTAGAGACATATCCACAGAATTTCCGGATATACTACCTGTTATATCCTCTTTCCATAAACTACCTCCTATCCAGCCTTTGCCGGATAGGGAACCGCCGGACTGGTTTATCTCCAAACATACAGGATACTTAACCACACCAGAATAAGTAGAAACCTGATAGCTACCTTCCCATACACCGCTTACACCTGAAGAACCACTACTGCCACCTCCGCCTCCACCACAGGAAACGAAAAAGGCAACAGCAAAGGAGAAAAATGTTCTGAAAACTACCCTGCCAAACATTTTGACCACCTCCTTATATACATATGGCAGGAGAAAAAGCAGATCTCATTCATTAAGTTGATGATTTTTATAGCCTAAAGCAATATTTTTATAAATATTGGGAATAAACATTTATATAAGCATATATGTGGAACATTGTTTTAAAATAATTAGAAAAAGCAGCGGGTAGAGTAATGGAATGTAATTGTAAGAGCAAATTTAACGCAGTTTTTATGAAAAATCTGGAATGGTATCTAAACTATGTTTATGACGGGTATAAAAAGGGTTTGTTCTCAAAAGCAGGGAAAGATGTTCTTGAAATTGGAGCAGGAACAGGTATAAATCTCAAATACTATAAACCGGGGACAAATCTGACAGTTATTGAACCTTCCAGAGAAATGCTTGATTATTTTTTAGAAAAAGCAAAAAAATATCCGTTGAATATACATGTAAAGCAAGGTTTCGCAGAAGAATTACCTTTTGAGGATGAAAGTTTTGATACTGTAGTTTCTACTCTTGTTTTATGTAGTGTCAAATCTCCAAGAAAGGCTATAGAGGAAATAAAAAGGGTTCTTAAAAAAGATGGATATTTTATTTTTATTGAGCATGTAAAAGCCCCTAAAAACACAATCACTCATAAAGTCCAGAAATTTGTCCAGCCTGTATGGAAATGGACATTTGAAGGCTGCGATGTCCAGAGAGATACAGGAAAGCTAATAGAAGCCTATTTTCCGGAAGTTCAATACAAAACACTCAGATTTAACAGTCCATTTATACCGGTAAATTACCATATAATAGGGTATGCTAAAAAAAGCCAGTCCTGAAAATCTTTATAAACATGTTGAGTTTCTCACATCAATAAAGCCTTTTAGGAATTATTTACTTCCAGAATCTTTGGACAAAGCGGCAGAATACATAAAAAATCAGTTTTCTATTTATACCTCTCATATAACAGAACAAAAATTTCGTGTGGAACACAATGAATACAAAAATATAATAGCCTCAATAAACACAGATAAAAAAGAAAGAATAATAATTGGAGCCCATTATGATGTAGCTGGAGATACTCCGGGGGCAGATGATAATGCCAGTGGAATAGCAGGTTTAATTGAATTACTTAGATTACTGTATCAGGAAGAACTCCCTTATAGAATAGACTTTGCAGCATATTCTCTGGAAGAACCGCCATTTTTTGAAACAGAATATATGGGCAGTTATATCCATGCCCATTCCCTTCACAAAAAAAATGCAAAAATCAAAGTTATGATATGCCTTGAGATGATAGGATATTTCTCTGACCAAAAAGGTTCACAACAATTCCCATTGCCATTTTTTAAACTGCTTTATCCAGATACAGGAAATTTTATAGGTGTCGTTGGCAAAATAGGACAAAAAAAGATAACAATAAAAATAAGAGAACTTATGAAAAAAGGCGGTAAAATTCCTGTTTACTCAATAAATGCTCCTTCAATAATCCCCGGGGTTGACCTCTCAGACCACAAAAATTTCTGGAAATTCGGATATCAGGCTGTTATGATTACAGACACAGCATTTTATAGAAATCCGAATTATCATAAAAGAACAGACACAGTTAACACACTGGATTATAAAAGAATGGCAGAAGTGATAAACGGTCTTTACTACGCACTAAAAAATATATAAAGGCTTTAAGATGGCTAAACCAAGGGTTAAACACTATTTAATAAATGAAAAGCACGAAGATCCAGGAATAGTAATAGAGATTGATTCTATCGGAGAGTATATTCTGTTTGATGTTGGGAATATTAGAAGACTGGACAGACATCTGATTAAAAAAATAAACAAGATTTTTATAACCCATACCCATATGGATCATTTTATCGGCTTTGATAATCTTCTGAGAAATAAAATTGGGAAAGAACAAACAGTTGAAATATTTGGGATAGCTCCTCTTGCTGATAATGTTTATTGCAAACTACAGGGATACACATGGAATTTGGTGGAAACAGAACCACAACTTATTTTCAGACTAAAACAGTATAACGACGGCCTTTTTGAAACATTCCAGTATGATATAAAAAGAAAATTTGCAAAAGATTTTATACGTGAAGAAAAGGCAAAAACAGATGTAATTTATGAAAATCAGTATTACCGCGTTAGATTTGCTGTTTTAGACCATAAAATTCCTGTTATGGGATACAGTTTTGAGTATAAGGATAGATTTTTGTTAAAAAAAGAAAAAATAAATGAGCTCCCGCTAAAAGGTAGAGAAATAGGAGAGTTTAAAGAGTTTTTACAAAATCAAGAAAACAAAGGCAAAAAATTCAAAATTGGGAATAAAGAGTTTGACTGGGAGTATCTAAGGGAAGAATACGGTTATATCCAGAAGGGAATAAAAATCTCATATATAACAGACGTTGTTTTTTCTGAGGAAAATGTTGAGAAAATAGTCCAGCTTATAAAGGGTTCTGATGTTTTATATTGCGAATCAGTTTTTCTATCAGAAGACAAAGAACAGGCAAGAAAGGTTTATCACCTAACCACAGACCAAACGGCATACATAGCAGAAAAAGCAAATGTTAAGAAACTAATCGTTTTCCACTTCTCCCGCCGCTATGGAAACAATAAGGAAAAAATCCTAAACGAAATCAAACAACTATTTCCAGAGGTAGAGTAAAAATCCTTTGCTACTTACAGACCGTATATTAAAATTTGATTATAATATGTGTCAGAAAAGGTCTTTGACTTATTGCACAAACATTCTTAGTTTTATTTCAGGATTATCCAAAAATAGTCTATTACTTGAAAGTTTATTATTTTTAGACTAACTTAATACTATAAGGAAAGAATTGTAGGTGCTTACATGAAAACCATAAAGTCTATGAATGCTTTTAAAACAAGCTACATAGCAGATATTAAGGAAAGGTTGGGTTTTAAAGTAAGGGTTTCTCCCCGAAGAAAAAACTCTGAAAGAAAAATAAAATGCCCAGATTTTCATGCAAAATTTATCAGTGAAGCCATAAAAATTCTGCAAAAAGAAGGGAAACCATTAACATACAGGAACATACAGGAAAAAGCATTCAAACTGTATCAAAAAGCACAATCAGAGAATAAAGTAAAAAAATATTTTAACTCTATCAAAGTAAGCAAATCATTATCTAAAGAGGACATAAAAGATATATTAGACTCAGAGGTTTTTGAACTTGAAAGTTAAAGTAATGGTCGACACAAACGTTTTAATTTACTTTTTAACAGACATAGAGACTGAACACAAAGAAAAAATAAAAAAGCTTTTTGAACAAGAAAACAAATACCAGTTTGTAATAACTACACGGATATTAGATGAGCTTATTTTCAAACTAATTATCATTCAGAGCGGGAAAAATTTCAAATATTTAAAAGATAACAAAGACGTTTTGAAAAAATACAGTTCTACAATAGACATTGTAAAAAACTTTTTCAAAGAGTTTAGTTTTAAAATCTACGAGATAAAAGAAAAACACTACTGGAAATTAAAGAATGTTATTGACAAATATGGATTGATAGGTAATGATGCCCTGACTTTTATTGTAATGAAGGAGAATAACCTGAAATACATTGCGACTACAGATAAAGATTTTGAACACATTCCCGCAGTAAACGTCCTAACTAATCTTTAAACCTTGTCATCCAGATTTACCTATAATAATCAGTTTTTTTTCTATACATTCACCTTGTCTCTTAAATCCTCTGGGATGTGGTCTTTTATCATTTCAAGGAATTGTTGTTCATCTATGGTTGGAACTCCAAGTTGCTGGGCTTTTCTCAGTTTTGAGCCGGGATTTTCTCCAACTACGACAAAGCTGGTTTTCCTACTTACAGAACTTGTAGCCTTACCTCCCAGTCTCTCAACTATTTCTTGTGCTATCTCTCTTGAACAGCAGTGCAAACCACCTGTGAAGACAAATGTCTTTCCATCAAAAATATGTTCAATTTTTTCCTCTTCTTCTTTGCAGGTCTGGACTCCAAGTTTTTTGAGCTCATAAATTGTATTTAAATTTTGTTCGTTGTGGAAAAAGTCGTATATACTTCTTGCAACCACATAACCTATATCCGGTAGCTGCTCTAACTTTTCTATTGACCAGTCTTTCAGGTCTTCTACGCATTTTATATACTCTGCAAGGGTTTTAGCTGTAACTTTACCTACGTATCTTATACTTAGACCTGTTATTAGTCTGTGGATTGGCCTGTGTTTTGATTCTTCAATGGATTTTCTGAGATTTTCAACAGATTTTTCTCCGAAGCCCTCAAGCTGTTTTATTTTGTCATAGGGAAGTCTGTAAATATCCGGAATACTTCTTAAAAATCCAAGTTTATAAAATCTTCTGACAATCGCTTCTCCAAGGCCTCTAATATCCATTGCATCTTTAGAGGCAAAATATATAATTCTTTCAACAACCTGTGCAGGACAGTTTATGTTGATACATCTCCAGACTGCCTCTCCAGGTGGTTTTACCAGTGGTGAACCGCAGGATGGGCAGTTTTTAGGGAATACTATAGGTTTTTCTTCTCCAGTCCTTGCCTCTTTTATTACTTTAACCACATAAGGTATAACATCACCGGCTCTTTCTATAAGGACTGTATCACCAATTCTTATATCTTTTTCTCTTATAAAATCTTCATTGATTAGAGAAACAGAAGAAACAATTACACCTCCTATCTCCACAGGTTCAAGTTTTGCAACAGGAGTTACTGCCCCTGTTCTTCCTACCTGAAAAACTACTTTTATTATTTTGGTTGTTGCCTGTCTTGCCTTGAATTTAAAGGCTATAGCCCATCTTGGATGATGTGATGTAACTCCTAATTTGTCATAAAGGGATATATCGTTTACCTTAACAACCATTCCATCTATTTCATAAGGGTATTCATCCCGTTTTTCCTGCCATTCCTCGCAATACTGGATTACTTCATCTATGCCTTTGCAGACCTTTATTTCTTTGTATGGACTTTTAAAGCCCAGTTCATAAAGCATTTTTATAGCTTCATGATGTTTTTTGATTTTTGTCCCAAGTAGATTATTTCCCTCTTTATCAACTGCATAGGTAATCTGGTAAACAAAGGCCTCAAGACCTCTTTTTGCTACTTCTTTAGGGTCTTGAAGCCTAAGAGATCCTGCTGCCGCATTTCTTGGGTTTGCAAAAGGCGGAAGACCTTCTTCCAACCTTTCCTGATTTATTTTTTTGAATAAATCCTTTCTTATCAAAACTTCCCCTCTTATTTCTACTTTGTGTATTCCGTATTTTTCAAAATCTGCAGATAAAGGAATGGTTTTTATTGTCCTAAGATTAGGTGTTATATCCTCACCTACTATTCCATCTCCTCTTGTTGCTCCTCTGACAAAAATATTATTTTCATAAACAAGTGCTATTCCTGCCCCATCAAATTTTGGCTCAACAGAGTATTCAACAACATCAAGTCCTGTAATTTCACGAACCCGTCTATCAAAATCCCTCAAATCATCTTCGTTATATGAGTTGTCAAGGGATAACATTGGTGCTAAATGTTTTACTTCTGGAAACTCTTTTGTAAGTCCTGAGGCTACCCTTTGGGTTGGAGAGTCTGGAGTAACAAGCTCAGGATATTTTTTTTCTATATCTTTTAGAAGATGAAACAGTTTGTCATATTCATAGTCTGATATTACTGGATTTGCAAGGACATAGTATCGCCAGTCGTGGTATCTGATAACTTCTCTAAGTTCTTCTGCTATTTTTTTTGCTTCTTCAATATTTTTTATATCATCTATTGAAATTTTAAGAAGTTCCTTTGTTTTTTGTATAAGCTCTTTTTCTTTTTCAGGTGTATACATCAGTGCTGCCCCTTTATAATTTCTACTCCATGGCTTGTTCCTATTCTGTTTGCTCCTGCTTTAATCATTTCGACAGCTGTTTTGTAGTCCCTTATACCGCCTGCAGCTTTTATTTTTATTTTTCCTTGAGATAATTCTTTCCATATTTTTATATCCTCTAGTCTGGCTCCCTCAGGTGCAAAACCTGTTGAAGTCTTTATAAACTCTGCACCGCTGTTTATAACAATTTCCAGTGCTTTTTTCTTTTCTTCCTCGGTTAGATAGGCTGTTTCTACTATTACTTTATGGACTACTCCCTGTGTATATGAGATTATTGTTTTCAGCTCACTTTCCACAAAACTATAATCCCCTGATTTAAAAGCTCCTATATTCCATACTATATCAAGTTCTTCTGCTCCATCGGAAATTGCAGTTGAGGCTTCAACCAGTTTTGTTTTTGGTTGATTTGCACCAAGAGGAAATCCTACAACACTGCAAACTTTTATGTCTGTTCCTTGAAGGAGTTTTTTTGCAAATTTTATATAAAATGGATTTACGCAAACAGCATAAAATTGGTGTTCTATTGCTTCCTGACAGAGTTTTTCTATATCCGAGTATGTTGCATAGGGTTTTAGATTTGAATGGTCAATATATTTGTTTATTTTCAAAGACGAATCCATACCATAAATCTCCTTCCCTTCCTTGTTCACTCTGGGTTATTTCTTTTATCTTCTTTAGATTATTTTTTTCGGCCATTTCAAGTAATTCATGTTTCTCTTTTTCTTTGTAAATACCTGATATAAGTAGATATTTATTAAATAGTTTTGCTATATGGTCAAAATATTTTCGGAAGATATCTATCTGGAGATTTGCAAGGATTATATCGTATTTGCCCTCTATTTCATCGGCTGAGGCTTTTTTACATTTTATCTGGACTTCATTTTCCCATGCGTTGTCTTTACATTCTTTTACTGCTTCATCCTGTATATCAACAGCAACCACATCTACCCCTAATTTTGCTGCTGCTATTGCTAATATTCCGCTACCTGTGCCTATATCGAGAACAGTATCTCCTTTTTTTACAAATTCAGGAATAAGCTTTAGCATTATCTGGGTTGTTGGATGTAAACCTGTTCCAAAGGCCATTCCTATTTTAAGTTTTATCGGAATTAGAGAACCGGTATAAATCTCCCATTCTGGAACAATAACAAATGGAGGAATTTCTATAGGTTTAAAGTTTTCTTTCCATTTTTCTTCCCAGTTTTCTTCAGGAATATCCTCTTCTAAGATTAAGGTTCCGCTACCTAAATCCTCAAATATTTCCTGAACTGCATTTTTCAACCCTTCCAGTTCCTCATCCTGAACATAAAGGGCAAAAACTACTTCCCTTTCATCTCTGTTTAAAATTTCTATTCCGTATCCATTTAATTCCACAACAAAGACTTCAAATAAAGGTGCCGGTAAGGAATAGATTAACTTTTTCATTTATCACTCTCAAGGTTAAATATTAAATTTCCATATGTATCATACTCTATTTTTATTTTTACTTCCTTGCCGTTTATCTGTCTATAGGTTTTTATATAATTTGATATTTCTACCTTACCGTTGCTTTTAATTTTTATTTTTCTAACCTGCTTAGCTTCATCAACAGTGAGAGAGTAAATGATTTTCAGATG
The DNA here is from genome assembly GCF_027023985.1 of Persephonella sp. Lineage (NCBI taxonomy): Bacteria > Pseudomonadati > Aquificota > Aquificia > Aquificales > Hydrogenothermaceae > Persephonella > Persephonella sp. The sequence continues at coordinate 58,830 of NZ_JALVTW010000015.1, forward strand.
AATTCCATCGTTATGGGGGATTTCTTCAATTTTCTCTATTTCAGGGAGAGGGGCATTTTCTATCTTGTCTATCCAGTCTTCATATAAATCTTCCTGCTCAACAACGATTTTTGCCCCTTCCTCTATCTTTTCAACAGGCAAAGTAGCAAGTTCTTCATCAAGTATAGCTTTTATATAGCTGAAAATTTCTCTAAAATTATTCTCTACTTCTTTCCGAAGACCTTCTTCCAAAATTTACTCCTCTTCTTCTTTTCTGTATCTATTATAAATATAATCATCAACTCTAGTTATCTCTACTTTAGGTATTCTCATAAGGGCGTTTTGCTGTTCTTCTGCACTTTCTGCATATCTTCTCTTTATTTCTTCATGGATAAACTCCAGCAGATATTCTATCTGCTTCTGCATCTGCATCATCTGTTCTCTCATCCTCAAAATTGCATCAACACCTGCAAGATTTACCCCAAGTTCCCTTGTTAGAAATAATATAAACTCAAGTTTTTCAATATCTTCCTGTGAATAGAGCCTTGTTTTACCTTCTGTTCTGGAAGGTGTTAAAAGACCTTCCCTTTCATATAGCCTAAGTGTCTGCGGATGAATGTTAAACATCCTTGAAACTGCACCTATCATATATAAAGGTTCTTTTTTACTTTTTTTGCTTTTTTTCATGGCTTACCACCCCTCTATTATGGTTTTTCAAATCTTGTTGAAGGTTTTGGTAATTCTTTAGCTAAATCCTCAACAAGTTTTTTAGCTTTTCTGGAAAGCTCTTTTTTAGACGGAATAATCACATTAACAACAACTACCAAATCCCCGTATCCTGAAGATTTCAGGCGTGGCATACCTTTTCCATGGATTCTTATCTGCTGTCCGCTTTGTGTTCCTTCAGGTATTTTTATTTTCTCTGTTTTACCGTCTATTGTTGGTATTTCAAGTTCTGTTCCTGTAATTGCTTCGGCAACATTTATATTAACCTTTACATACAGATTGTCTCCTTTTCTTTCAAATAGCCAGTGTGGTTGAACATTAACTATTATCCATAAATCCCCTGGAGGTCCTCCAAATCTGCCTGAGTGTCCTTTGCCTGGAACCCTTAATTTTGTTCCATTATCAACTCCAGGAGGAATTCTGACCTTTACTGTTTCTGTTTTCATTACAAGACCACGGCCATTACATGCATCACAGGGCTCCTGTATGTAGCCTTCTCCCTGACATCTTGGACATGTCTGAGTTATATGCATAAATCCAGAGGAATAAACTATCTGTCCTGTTCCACCACATTCCGGACATGGAATTGGCTGGCTTCCAGGTTTTTTACCTGTTCCGGCACATTTTTCACATATTACATACCTGGGAACTTCTATAGTTAATGTTGTTCCTTTGTATGCATCTTCCAGAGAAATAGTTACTGTTTGATATATATCTTCTCCTCTTTCGCTTCTGTATGCTCTTCTTCTCTCTTCTTGGGTTCTCCTTCTCCTGCTACCACCACCGAAAAAGTCTGTAAAGTTAAACAGGTCTTCAAGTATGTCATCTATATTCATTCCAAAGCCGCCAAAACCGCTGAAGCCTTCTTCTGCTCCAGCTCCAGAAGCGCCTGAAAATGCAGCATGGCCAAACTGGTCATACAGTTTTCTTTTTTCTGGGTCAGAAAGAACCTGATATGCTTCGCTTATCTCTTTAAATTTTTCTTCCGCTTCTTTGTTATTTGGATTAAGGTCCGGGTGATATTTTCTTGCCAGTCTTCTGTATGCCTTTTTTATTTCATCCTGGGTTGCGTTTCTGCTTACCCCGAGTATCTCATAGTAGTCTTTTTTTGCCATTTATTTCTCCCCGGAATGATTTTTATTATCAGTTTAAATATATAACTTTAGTGAGGTATTGTCAAATTTTTGGGAGGATTATTGTTAGATTTTTGAAAAGAGTTTTATAATTTCTGTCAAAGCTGGCAATTATTTATTTTTGTAATCAAACTCCCAGTAAATCGTAGGTAATACACCATATTTATCATAAATTTCCCATTCCAAGTTGTTAATTTCTTCAAGTATTTTATATCTGTCTTTGGGAGTCTTGGGTTTAATTTTTAATCCTATATCAGCCTCTACATCTTCTGGGACTTCGATAATTTCTGCTTTTTCAATTCCACTTATACTATCTATCTTTTTTAAAATCTCTCCGATATATTTTATTTCCCTAACAGCAGCCATTTTTAATCACCTCTTCAAAGTATGAAAAGAGTTCATTTATTTTTAATTTATCTTCTTTATCAAATTCCATATTTAAATAATCAGCCTTTCTTCTTAATTCGTATAATTCCCTATAATTCTTTGAAAAAATTTTCAATTCTTTTTTTGAATATATGTCATTTTCCATACAATAACGAGAGAAATACGAAACTATTCCCAAATGTTTCCATTTACCGTGTGGAGGCTCCTTTAAGATAGACTGCATATAATTAAAAACAGAAAAATACAAATTAGAAGCCAAAGAATATAATAAACCCTCTTTATCTGATAATTTTGCTATATATAATCTCTCTAAAGATTTTTGTTGATATATATTTTCCATAATCGTCTATTTATTTTCCTTTTTTAACCTTACCTCCACCCCAAGTCTATGGGCTTCCAGTCCTTCTGCAGTTGCAAGCTGTCTTGCATATTTTTCAACTCTATTAAAGCCTTCTTCTGTAACATAGATAATGGAGGATTTCTTCACAAAATCATAAACCCCCAGAGGTGAGGAAAATCTGGCAGCCCTTCCTGTTGGTAAAACATGGTTAGGCCCCAGTATGTAATCTCCAAGGGGCTCTGTTGCATACTCGCCGAGGAAGATAGCGCCGGCATGTTTTATTTTATCAAGTAGCTTAAATGGTTCCTGTGTAATAATCTCAAGATGTTCAGGCGCTATATAGTTTGATACTTCTGTTGCTGTTTCAAGGTTATCAACAATAAAAGCATGACCATAATTTTCCAGAGATTTCCTTGCTATAGCCTCCCTTGAAAAGTTCACAAGATATTTATTGTAAATAATATCTTTTACTTCCTGAGCCAGTTTTTCTGATGTTGTAACCAGTATTGCTGCAGCAAGTTCATCATGCTCAGCCTGGGATAAAAGGTCTGCTGCAACCCATTCAGGTTTTGCTGTTTCATCAGCTATAACAAGAATTTCTGAGGGACCTGCTATAGAATCTATATCCACATATCCATAAACATTTTTTTTGGCAAGGGCAACAAATATATTTCCTGGGCCTACAATTTTATCAACTTTTTTTACTGTTTCTGTCCCATAGGCCATTGCACCTATAGCCTGTGCACCGCCAATTCTGTAAACAGTCTCTATTCCGCATATATATGCAGCTGCAAGGGTATAAATATTAGGATTAGGAGAACACATTACAATTTCTTTAACGCCTGCAACAATGGCAGGGGCTGCGTTCATAATCACTGTTGAAGGATAAGCAGCTTTCCCTCCGGGAACATATAGACCTGCCCTCTCCATTGGGATAACTTTCTGGCCAAGAAGCATCCCCTCTTCTTCTACAAAAAATGAGTTCTCCTTCTGGGCTTCGTGGAATTTTCTTACTCTTTCATAAGCCACTTCAAGAGCCCATCTTGTATCCTCATCTATGCTTTCGTAAGCCTTTTCCAGTTCAGAAAAAGGAACAATTAATTCTTCAGGAGTTAGTTTTACACCATCAAATTTTTCTGTATATTCAAGAACGGCTTCATCTCCTCTTTCTTTTACATTTTTTAGTATCTCTTTGACAGAATCTTCAAACTGTTCAACTTCCATCTCACTTCTTTTTATAAGATTATCCAGTTCCTTGCTGTGAAGATAATTTTTCCCTCTTAAATCAACTATTCTCATGGCTACCCTCTATTTACTGAAAGTATTTCAAATATGATAACATTTTTACCATGAAGCATATAAAAGTTAAAAATCTTAATATTGTGTTCACAGAAAAAAACGACGGTAATATGAGAGAACCTTCCAATAGGAAAAAATTAGTTAATAAATTTCCCATTAAAAGTCTGCTAATCCCTAATCAAAAACACACAGCAAATATAGTATTTCCTGAATATATAAACCAGGAAGCTGACGGGGTTGTGATAGATGAAAATAATATAGCCGGAGGTGTTCTTACAGCAGACTGTATGCCTATAGTTTTAACAGATTTTAATAGGCTTGTTGTTATCCATGCAGGCTGGAAAGGGCTTTTATCAGGGATAATCCAAAAGGGTATTGAATTTTTTGAAAAAAAGGAAAATATTTATGCCTTCATAGGAGCCCACGCAAGAAAATGCTGTTATGAAATTCAACAGGATTTCATTGAAAAAAATAGTATTGAAAAAAAATATATTTACAAAGAAAATAATAAACTTACATTTGCCATGGCAGAGCTTGTAGCCGATATATTAAAAAAGTATGGCATAAAGCAAATAGAGGACATATCTATGTGCACCATTTGCAGTGGTAATTTGTTTTCATATAGATTAGGAAATTTTAATGAAAGAATCTTAACATTTGCATGGTTGGAGGAGTAGATGGGATTAAAGGAGCTTATAAACAAATTTACAGGAAAAAGGAAATTACAGATTGAAAAAGGTGAATGGATTAAATGTGATAAATGTAAAACCCTTTTGTATAGCGAAGACCTGAAAAAAAATATGAAAATCTGCCCACATTGTGGATTTAATTTCCGTATGAATTCACGGGAAAGGGTTGAAATGTTTCTTGATGAGATTTATTCCTATGACCTTTTCCCTAAAATAAAACCTGTTGATATTCTGGGTTTCAAAGACACAAAAAGATATAAAGACAGACTAAAAGAAGCACAAAGTAAAACAGGGTTAAATGATGCCATAATAATCGCAAACGGTAAGATATATGACCGAGAAGTAGTCCTTGCTCCTATGGATTTTAGATTTATGGGCGGAAGTATGGGCAGTGTTGTAGGGGCTAAATTTGTCAGAGGAGCCGAATATGCAATTGAGAAAAAAATTCCATTTATCACCATAACAGCTTCCGGCGGTGCCAGAATGCAGGAGAGTATAATTTCCCTTATGCAAATGGCAAAAACATCAATAGCCGTTGATAAGATGAATAAAGCAGGTATTTTGTATATCTCCATCCTAACAGACCCTACAATGGGTGGTGTTTCTGCCAGTTTTGCATTTTTAGGGGATGTGATTATTGCCGAGCCAGAATCTTTAATCGGTTTTGCTGGACCAAGGGTTATTGAACAAACAATAAAACAACAACTTCCTGAAGGCTTTCAAAGGTCAGAATTCCTTCTAGAAAAGGGACAGATAGATATGGTTGTGGACAGGAAAAATCTTAAAAAAACAGTTTATACACTTATAAAGCAGCTTCATGGATAAGAAAATTCCTGTTATCAGCATTGTTGGTGCCCATAACAGCGGTAAAACCACATTTATAACTGCTGTTATTAATATTTTGTCTTCAAAAGGCTATAAAATTGGAGCAATAAAACACGATCCTAAAGGAAAAGCCCAGCATGACACTCCCGGGAAAGATAGCTACAAAATGTTCGAAGCCGGAGCAAGACAGGTAATCCTGGCTTCTCCCAATAGAATCACTTCTTTTATAAGAGACCCTGATTACACGGTAGATGATCTGATAAATATCTATATGCTTCAAGACCTTGATTTAATCATTATAGAAGGATTTAAATCTTACAAAAATACAGATAAATATGAAGTTATCAGAAAAGAAGAAAACAGAGAACTTATTATTTCCGAAAAAGATGGGCTTAAAGGTGTAATAACAGATTACTATCCTTTCAGGAAAACCTTTGATATTAATAATCCTGCTGAATTTGCCGAATATATAGAAATCCATTATCTAAAAAAGCAAAAGGATTTATAATATTTATTCTGGATATCAACGAGAGGTAAATAATGAGACTCTATGCCGTATTTGCAGGCACAGTCCAGGGTGTAGGATTCAGATATTTTGTTAGAAATATTGCAAAGGAAATGGGCGTTAAAGGTTATGTCCGTAATCTGCCTGATGGAACAGTTGAAGTAGTTGCCGAAGGAGATGAACAAACACTAAGGGATTTCCTTAAAGCAATAGAACAGGGTCCACCTCTTGCTGAAGTGACCGATATAAGATACCAGTTTGAAGACAAAGAAGGGGGTTTCACAGACTTTGAAATTCTTTATTAGAGTTTTTGTATTACTTGTTATCATAAATTTAGCTGCCAGTGCTTTAACATACAAAGTAAAACCCGGAGATTCCCTTATAAAAATAGCCCATAAATATGGAGTTCCTGTAAAAGAAATTATCAAGGCAAACCATCTAAAAAAACCTTACAAAATATATATAGGGCAAAAGCTAATAATACCTGTTAAAAAAGAAACCAAACACAAAAAAAATATCAAAATCATAATACACAAAGTAAAACGTGGAGAAAGCCTGATTAAAATAGCAAAAAAATATCATGTTTATACAAAAGACATAATTGAATTAAACAATCTAAAAAAACCCTACCGTCTGTATGTAGGGCAAAAATTAAAAATACCTGTCAAAATAAAACCTAAGAAAGTATCATCAACTACCACAAGGAAGTATAAAACTTACTGCAAGGTAAAACACAAAGTAAAAAAAGGAGAATCCCTATCAATCATAGCAAATAGATACGGAATATCCCTTCGTAGTCTCAAACTGATGAACCACTTGAGAAGCAATTATATCTATCCGGGACAGGTTCTTTGTGTTAGAAAAGGAATAAAAACCACAACTTCAAGACAATCTGTTGCAAAAGCAACAGATATATACATCAAAAAAGAAAGAATAGTCAAAAAGAAAATAATCATACACAGGGTTAGACCGGGAGAAAGTCTCGGCAAAATAGCCAGAAAATACGGAACAACTGTATCTAAGCTTATCAGACTTAATCATCTAAGAAAACCTTACATAATACATCCTGGACAAAAACTAAAAGTTGAAAAAGTTGAGGTAAGCTATATCAAAAAAATAGAGAAAAAAGGGAATTCATCCCTTAGCTTTTTGTGGCCTGTTAAAGGGGAAATTATTAATAAATTTGCAAACACAGCATACAAAAGACATCTTGGTATAGACTTGGCAACTGATTGCGGCGTTCCTGTTAGAGCAGCGGAAAGCGGTGAAGTTATTTATGCAGGAAGCAGTATAAAACCCTATGGAAAACTGGTTATTATCAGACATGCAGGAAAGTTTAACACTGTATATGCACATCTTGGAAAAATAAATGTCAGGGAAGGTCAGATTGTCAGAAAAGGAGATATTGTTGGATATACCGGCAATATGGAAAATATAAACGGATGTGGACTTTACTTTGAGATTAGAAAAAATGCTATACCTGTTGATCCCCTTGCATTTCTAAATAAATCAACTAAATAAACTGTTAGAATATATTATCTAAACAAAATTTCATATTTGAGGTAACAATGGAAGGTAAAAAATATCAAGAATTTCCCAGAATAAAAAGACTTCCTGAATATGTATTTGCAATAGTAAATGACCTGAAAGCAAGGTTAAGGAAAGAGGGAGAAGATATTATAGATTTTGGTATGGGAAATCCTGACCTTAGACCTGCACAACATATAATTGACAAGCTATGCGAGTCTGCAAGGAAAAAAACAACCCACAGATACTCTATGTCACAGGGTATTCCAAGACTAAGAAAAGCTATAGCTGATTTTTATAAAAACAGATACGGTGTAGAATTAGACCCTGAAGAAGAAGCTATTGTTACAATAGGTTCCAAAGAAGGATTATCCCATTTAATGCTTGCGATGTTATCTCCAGGGGATATGGTATTGGTTCCTTCCCCAAGATATCCTATACACTACTATGCACCTGTTATAGCGGGAGCCTCTGTTTTAACGGTTCCACTTCCTCTTGAAGGTTCTGACAGTGAAAAACAGGAACAGTTTTTGAAAAATATATATGAATCCTACAAAGACAGCTATCCTGAACCAAAGGTTTTAATACTTAATTTTCCAAATAACCCAACCACAATGACCGTTGATATAGAGTTTTTTAAAGAGATAGTTAAATTTGCCAGACAAAAAAATATGTGGATTATTCATGATTTCGCTTATGCAGACCTATGTTATGACGGCTATCAGGCACCAAGTATTCTACAGGTTGAAGGGGCAAAAGATATTGCAGTTGAAACCTATTCCTTGACTAAAGGTTTTTCTATGGCAGGATGGAGAGTTGGTTTTGTCCTTGGAAATCCAACTTTAATCTATAACCTGAAAAGACTGAAAAGCTACCTTGATTACGGAACATTTACACCTATTCAGGTAGCGAGTATAATAGCACTGGAAAGTGATTACTCAATTGTCGAGGAAGCAAGGGATACATATAACGAAAGACTTAATATACTTGTTGATGGGCTGAATAAGGCAGGCTGGTCTGTAGAAAAACCAAAAGCAACAATGTTTTTATGGGCAAAAATCCCAGAAGATTTTCAGCACATGGGTTCAATAGAGTTCAGTAAAAAACTTCTAACAGAAGCAAATGTGGCTGTAGCCCCTGGTGTAGGATTTGGCGAACATGGAGAAGGATATGTCAGATTTGCCGTTGTTGAAAATAATAAAAGAATCAGACAGGCAGTCCGGAATATCAAAAAATTCTTTAAAAAATACAGACAGCAGGCACAGATTAAATGAAACAGCTTTCCACCCTTGAGGTAAAACATCTTAAAAAGGTATATAGAGAAAGAACTGTTGTTAATGATGTCTCCCTTTATGTTCAGGAAGGAGAGATAGTAGGGTTACTTGGTCCAAACGGAGCAGGAAAAACAACAACTTTCCGTATGCTTTTAGGTTTTATAAAACCTGACGGTGGAAATATTTTTTTAAATGGAGAAGATATTACAAACCTCCCCGTCTATGAAAGGGCAAGAAAAGGTATATCATTTCTCCCTCAGGAAAGTTCAATATTCAGAGACCTTACAGTCTGGGAAAATATAGTTATGTTCCTTGAATTTCAGACAAACGACAGAGTAGAAATTGAGGAAAGGGCAAAATCTTTACTGGAAGAATTCGGTATATACCGTCTCAAAAACCAGAAGGCCTCAACACTGTCCGGTGGAGAAAGGAGAAGACTGGAAATAGCCCGTTCTTTGATAATAAACCCTTCCTTTTTACTTCTTGATGAACCATTTGCAGGGGTAGACCCTGTATCTGTTCAGGATATAAATGGTTTAATCAAAGATTTAATAAAAAGGGATATAGGGGTTATCCTAACAGACCACAACGTCAGGGAAACATTAAAAATCACAGACAGGGCATACATACTTGCCCACGGAAGAGTAATCGCAGAAGGAACACCTCAGGAAATTATTGAAGACCAGACAGTCCGGAAAATATTCCTTGGTGATGAGTTTACCCTTGCCTGATTAATCCTGTATCTCAAATAGTTTTTCCCGAGATGTTTCTCCTCGGACAAGTTTTATTCTGGATTTAGGCACATTAAGATAATCAGAAAGTAATTCTACTACCTTCTTATTTGCCTTACCTTTTTCTGGAACTACAGTAACTCTAACTTCATAAAAATTTTCTTCTATCTGTTTTATCTCATTCTTTTTAGCATTTGGTTTTACTTTTACTTTGATAATCATTTCCACCCCTGTAAATCAATGTTAAAATTAAATTCTACCATGGAAATTTTTAAGAATATTGTTGTCTTATTATCCGGAGCATTTATATATCTGTCTGTTTCCATTTTATCAGGACAGATAATCCCTGAAGATACCCTAAAAAACATGTATTGGTTTGCTTTTACGGTTATTGCAATAGCAGGATTTGTAATTACCTTTGCCGTAAACAAATTTTTGTTTAGATTATGTGTCATCAGGGCTGGAATATTTGCATTCTTAAGCTTTATTCTCCTTATTTCCGCATTATTTGTGCTTAGATAGGAGGACTTGATGGGAAACCTTTATCTTGTGGGTTTCATGGGAAGCGGTAAATCTACAGTAGGAAAAATAATTGCCCAGAAGACAGGGTATAAATTTGTTGATATAGATAAGTTTATTGAAGAAAGAGAAAATAAAACGATACCCCAGATTTTTGAAGAACATGGAGAAAGCTACTTCAGACAGCTTGAGAAACAGGTTATTCAGGAATTTACAGAAAAGTCAGGATATATAGTCTCAACAGGAGGCGGGCTTGGAGCTGATATTGAGAATATGGAGAAAATGAAAGAAAGCGGCACAGTTGTTTGGCTTGATGTGTCCCTTGAAGAAATATTAAAACGAACAGAAAAAGACAGCACAGAAAGACCATTACTGAAAAATCCAAGAGAAAAGGTAGAAAAGCTATATAAAGACAGAAAAAAAGTATATTCTATGGCCGATATCCATATAAAAGCAGAAAACAAATCCCCGGAAGAAATAGCACAGGAGATTTTAGATAAATGGAGCTCTTTACAGGTATAGATATAGTTGAAAATAACAGAATAGAAAAGGCTTACAAAAAGTATGGTAAAAGATTTTTAGACAAGATATACACAGAAAAAGAGCAAGCATATTGTCTGCAAAAAACAGATCCTATTCCCTGTTTATCTGCAAGATTTGCAGCGAAGGAAGCATTTGTGAAAGCATTTAATCAAGCTTTTGGAAAAAATCTATCATATAAGGATATAGAAATATTAGGTAGATACAACAAACCTGCACAAATTTTGCTGCACCATCAAGGCTCCGGAAGTAGTATCTCTCAAAACCGCTTAAAATATAGCCTTTCCATATCCCATGAGAGAAATTATTCTGTGGCAATAGTTATAATATATATAACCTGATGCAGTAATTTTACTGCACCTTTTCGGCCTCTCTATATAAAAATCCTTTAATATCAATAACTTATATTTTGGCACACTAATTGCTTAATATTTCAAGCAAGAGGGGATTAATCATGAAAATGAAAAAATATTTTGTCAGAAACCTACAGGAAGGGTGGATGCTAATAAGGGAAGAATTAGGGGAAAATGCTATTATTGTTTCCATCAAAGAATCTGATGGACAATTTGAGATAATAGCAGCAAGCCCCGGAAAAAATACCCAGAAGCAAAAAAATCATTTATATGAAAGATTCAAAAAATCATTCAAAGATGAAAAAGATATATCAGGATATGAGAAGCTAATAGACCTGCTCACAAAACTTAAAAGCATAGATTTACCTGACAGTCTTTTAAATGAAATTCAGGACGAGATTTTCAAAATATATATCCCGGTTGTTGAGGGAATTAAAAAAGTAAATATCTCAAGCAGAATAGAAAGAACTCCTCTTAGAAAAAAATATATAAACATTCTTGGAAATATTTCCTCAGGGAAAAGCACAACAATAGCAAAGCTGGCTTCAATTCTAAATTTTGAAAGGGAGAAAAAAATAGCCGTTGCATCCTTTGATTTTTACAAAGTCGGAGGTTCAGAAGGTCTAAAACGCTTTGCAGAAATGATGCATATTCCGTTCTTCTTTATAAAAAATGAAAAGGAGCTAATCCTTTATAAAAATGCATTTGATGAGTATGAACACATTATCTTTGATACACCGGGAAATATTAGAAATCTCCCTGAGATTGAAAAGTTGATGACATTTATAACTTCAAGTCCTGAAGCAGAAAATATTCTCACAATACCTTTAACCAAAAAAGAAACACTGATTGATAAAGACATAAGATATTTCAGCAAATTTAATATAGACCATCTGATATTAACAAAATACGACGAAATAGAAACATTTAATCCGATTTACTTTATACTCGCCCATTACGACTACAAGATTAGCTATATAACAAATGGCCTTGAAGTTCCTCAAGATATTAAAACTGCAGATGAAATCTTATCCAGGATTGCAGAGGTGATAGACTGATGAGAGACCAGGCAGAAAAACTGAGAGATATGGTAAAGAATAGGAAATCCCTTGATTTTCAGGTTATTTCCATAACATCAGGTAAAGGTGGTGTTGGGAAAACAAGCTTTACTGTAAATCTAGCCTATCAACTTCAAAAGACAGGTAAAAGTGTTCTTATACTTGATGCTGACCTTGCTCTTGCAAATGTAGATATTATTTTAGGGGAACGTCCTAAATACAATCTTCTTCACCTTTTATCAGGTGAAAAAAATATAAATGAGATTATCTGGGAATCAAAATACGGAATAAAGTTTATTCCTGCATCTTCAGGATTTGAGGAACTGGCAAATCTTCCACAGGAAAAACAGATACAGATAATAAACTCTTTTCAGGAGATATATTACAACTTTGACATAATGCTGATAGACACATCAGCAGGAATATCTGAAAATGTAATTAATTTCTGCCTTGCATCTGACAGAACCATTGTTATAACAACACCTGACCCAACAGCTCTGGCAGATTCTTATGCAATATCAAGAATTCTCCTTAACTATAAACCGGACAATATGGATTTAGGCCTTGTGGTAAATCTGGTAGAAAGCGAAGAAGAAGCAGAAAAAATGTTCAGGGGAATGAATAACATACTAAAAGAGTTTACAGGTAAAGAAATCACTTACTACGGATTTATAAGAAAAGACAAAAAATTATCTGAATCAGTAAGGGATAGATACGTTTTATCTGCAGTAAATCCCAAGGCAACTTACAGTCAGGATGTTGAGGCAATAGCAAAATATATCATTGAAGGTAAAAGACCTGTTAGAAAAGAAAATTTCTGGAATAGATTTCTTAACAATCTTAAAAACTTAAAACTTGATTAGGAGGAGAGGCCATGAAGATTTCGACAAAAGAGAGAAACCAGATAATAATGGAATTCCTTCCAAAAATTCATTATATAGTCCAGTCTATAAAGCAGGAAAATCTACCTCCTACAATTACAGAAGAAGACCTTATTAACACAGGGGTTCTTGGCCTTATTGATGCAATAAATAAATTTGACCCTGAGAAAGGAGTTAAACTATCTACTTATGCAGAGATAAGAATAAGGGGTCATATAATAGACAGCCTCAGGAAACTTGACTGGGTGCCAAGGAATGTTAGACAAAAGGCAAGACATATTGAAACAGCAATTTTGGAAGTTGAACAAAAACTTGGTAGAGAAGCCTCTCCTGAAGAAATAGCAGAATATTTAGGTATGGATGTTGAAGAATATATGAAATATGCAGAAAAAATATCAAACAGTGGGCTTGTATCAATAGATAGCAAAGTTGGTTCAGATGAAGACGGAACAACAAGCCTGTGGCAGATTATATCCATCAATGATGACACCCCTGATAAGTATGTTGAAGAAGAAGAGTTGAAAAGAATAATAACTGATATAATATCTAAGTTAAAGGAAAGGGAAAGACTTGTTATAACACTTTATTACTATGAAGAACTTTCAATGAAGGAAATAGGTGAAATTTTAGGACTTACAGAATCAAGGATTTCCCAAATACATACAAAAACAATGATGAAAATTAAAAATATGATTAGGAAATACATAGATAAGGATTAGATGGAGAAAAATGTTTACATACATTACTTGATAGGCGAACTGGAGAGTTATGTTATAGATAACAGAAATAAAATAGAGAAGTTGATTAGTAATCAGAAAAAAATAAGTGTGCAGGATAGTGTTTTTATTTTTGATAAATTCTCAAATAGTTTAAGGAAAACCAAAGACCTGATAAAACTATCCCGTGAAATAAACGACAGAGATACCCTTAGAACCATATCAATTATATCCTCAGAAACAGTAGCATGGGTAATGTTCACCCTCCCTTCAATAGAATCCTCAATGCCTGTTTTTCTGGAAAATCTAATAGTTTATGACCGCCATATAATTGATGCTCTGGGGGAGTTATTGCTTGAATTTGATGAGTTTATAGAAACCCCTGAGAAACTAAAAGCGGTAAATCCTGAAGTGTTTAATATGATAAATGAGATATCAATGACGTTCGGTCATTTATCTAAAATGATTGAAAAAGGGGCAGTGGAAAATTAACGCCCCCTGACAAGAGATAATCCACCATCCACTATTATAGTTTGACCCTGTATCCATTTTGCATCTGGTGTGCATAAAAATCCGACAACACCAGCAATATCTTCAGGCATTCCCATTCTTCCAAGGGGTGTAAGTTTTATGGTTCCTTCTTTTACTTCTTCATAATTAGGGAATAACTGGATAGCCTCTGTATCTATTGGCCCTCCGGAAACTGTATTAACGTTTATTCCTTTAGGACCGAACTCAACAGCTGCATATCTAACAAGTGCTTCCAGTGCTGATTTTGCAGCACCGTGTATTGCATAATTAGGCATATAATCTCTGGTTCCTGTGGAAGATATTGCTATGATTTTTCCTTCTCTACCTTCCATAAGTGGAACAGCCCTTTGGGTGCTCCATATAAATCCCATTACTGTAATATCAAAAATTCTTCTTGTTCCTTTTTCCTTGAGTCTTAAAAATGGTGCAAATCCTCCTACAACCTCTCTTCCGGAAGCAACAGCATTACTGACAAAAATATCAAGATATCCAAACTTTTCTTTTATTTCATCAAAAACCCTGTCTATATCCTCTTTTTTCCCAAAATCTCCCTGAATTGCATAACCTTTTACACCTTTACTTTCTATTTCTTTTACAACTTCATCAGCTTTTTCCTTGTTTTTGTAGTAATTAATTATTACATCTGCTCCCATCTCAGCAAGTTTTAGGGCGATTGCTCTGCCTATTCCTCTACTTCCCCCTGTGATAAATGCAAGTTTTCCCTCAAGCTCTCTACAGGCCATTTATTTCCTCCTTTAGTGATGCTGATGTTTTTTAAGTTCTTCTAAGAATTTTTGGAGAAGTGTTTCCCCGTGATAACCTTCTTCCACAAGGCCAAGGAAAATTCTTATTTCATCTTCATTAGGTTCTCTACCTAAAATATCAATTATTTGTTCAAACTCAACAAAAGTATCCTTGTCCCATCCCTCTCCAAACATCTCACCATCTGTTACAGCGAGAGGGTCTTCAACTTTTGTTTTAAGGGCTTCTTTATATCCAAGGATAAACATAATTACCATTAAAACCAAAAAAACAGCTGCAATAATAATTGACAGAATTAATTCCATTTCTACCCTCCTAATTAAAATCTCTCAATTCTTCAAGAACCTGATATGCCTTTTTAGAATAAATTGTTTCCTTTGCAAGTTCAATACCTTCTTGCACAGTATCAACAATTCCAACAACTTTTAATGCAAATGCAGCATTAATCGCAACAAAATCTGTTTTTGGGGAATTATCCTTTCCTTCAAGGATAGAAAGGGCTATTTTCAGATTATAATCAAGATCTCCACCTTGAATATCCTGCAAGGAAGCTGATTTAAGTCCAAAATCTTCCGGTCTTACAGTATAGATATTTATTTCACCTTCATTCACTTCTCCTATAAGGGTTTCTCCTGTAATTGATACCTCATCAAGTCCTTCCATACCGTGAACCACAAATGCCTTCTCTATACCAAGATTTACTAAAACTCTGGATAAAGGTTCAACAAGTTTTTGGTCATAAACCCCCATAAGCTGATATTTAGCCTCAGCTGGATTTGAAAGGGGACCCAGTATATTAAAAATGGTTCTAACTCCTATTTCTCTTCTTTGTCTAATTACATTTTTCATTGCAGGATGGTAGATAGGAGCAAATAAAAATGCCAGTCCGATTTCTTCAAGGGCTTTTGCTGCCTTTTCAGGAGGCATTTCTATATTGATACCAAGGGCTTCCATTATATCTGCACTACCACATTTTGAAGAAACTGACCTGTTTCCATGCTTTGCAACCTTTGCCCCTGCCCCTGCAACAACAAATGCAGTTATTGTGGATACATTAAAGGTGTTTACCTTATCCCCGCCTGTTCCACATGTATCAACCAGCCTTGATTTATCCTTAACAGGAACTTTAACCGCATTCTGCCTCATTATTTTTGCAGCAGAGGATATTTCATCTACTGTCTCACCTTTCATTTTTAGCCCAATAAGGACAGCACCTATCTGGGCATCAGTTAGTTCACCTTGCATAAGAAGGGAAAACAGCTTCTCAGTTTCTTCAGGGGTTAAATCCTTAAACTCTGTAATCTTTTTGATTAGCTCTTTAATCATTTTTTCTCCGGTTTAAGGGATTTATCTAAGTATTCAATTGATGCCTGTTGTCTGAGTTTTTTAAGCTGTATTTCAAACTCTTTTTTAAGCTGTTTTTGAATCTCCTCACCTTTTGGTGGCTCTTGAACCATTTTATTTTCTTCTTTTTCTATATAAACAAAATAAATTCCTTTCTTATCAGGCACTTCAAATATATCTCCCACCTTGTGCTGCCATATTCTTTCATCAAGGGAGGATACAAGGTCACCTTTTTTAACTTCTCCCAGTAAACCTCCTTTTTCTGCTGTTAAAGGGTCATCTGAGTATTTTTTTGCCATTTCTGCAAAATTTTCAGGTGTGAGTTTTTCTTTTAAAAGATTATATTTTTCTTTAAAATCCGATTTCTGGCTGGATAGGAATATAATTCTGATTTTTCTAAGTTTTTCCTCTTTACCTTCTTTGATTCCACCAAACATACTTCTTCTTAAATAAATCTGGATGTATCTTTGAACAAGAAGCTCCCTTTTTACAAGGTCTTTAAACTCGCTGAAAGAAATATTCTGACTTTCAAGTTTTTTCTTAAATTCCTCTACGCTATCTATTCCGTTTACCTTTGCCATTCTAAGTATTGCCTGATTTATTTCTTCCGGAGAAACCTGTATTCCGTATTTTTCAGCTGCCTGTGCCACAAGTATCTGGTCAATTAATTTTTGGGCTGCCTGTTTTTTGTCAGTCACCCCGAACCACTGCATCGCCAGTTCAAGTTCAGACTGCAAAACAGGATAGCCGTTTATTACCATAACTATTCTGTCAAAGAGCTTAATATTGTCCTTTGCTGCGGCAAACCCTATAAAAAGTAATGTAAATAGGATTATTAATCTATTTTTCATATTTCTTTTTCCTTTTCTCAGCATAATTTTCAATTACTTTTTGCTGGTTCCTCTCTATTGCCAGTGCTTTATCCGGAACATCCTTTGTTATAACTGAACCTGAACCTGTTATTGCTTCTTCTCCTATTGTCACAGGAGCAACAAGCATAGTATCACTGCCGATAAAGGCTTTATCCTTTATTACGGTTTTATGTTTTTGGAAACCATCATAATTACAGGTTATTGTTCCTGCTCCGATATTAACATCTTTCCCTATCTCTGCATCACCTAAATAAGCAAGATGTTTTGCCGCCGTGTTTTCACCTACCACAGAATTTTTAACTTCCACAAAATTTCCTATCTGGGCATTTTGTTTTATAACAGAGTTGTTTCTGATTCTTGCATAGGGACCTATAACAGCATTATCTTCTATTACAGAATCTTCAATGATTGAACCTTTCAGAATTTTTACATTTTTACCTATTGTGGAATTTATAATGGTTGCATTTTCCTCTATAACTGTATCCTCTCCTATTGTTGTTCTGCCCTTTAGAGATACTCCCTGATATATCTCAACATCAGGAGACAATTCAACATCAAATTCTATATAAACTGTTTCAGGGTTATGGAATGTGGTTCCGGCATAAGACCAGAACTGGAGGTACTTCATTCTCAGGATATTTTCTGCTTTTGCTAAATCCCACCTGTCGTTGACACCTATAAACTGGGTGTAATCCGGAACAAGAAGGGCATAGACCTCTTTACCCATCTCATTAAGAAGCTGGATAACATCTGTAAGATAATACTCTCCCTGTGCATTATTGTTCTCAAGTTTGTCTATTACCTGTTTTAGATAAGGGGCATAAAATAGATAAATTCCGGTATTTATCTCGTTAATTTGCTGCTCTTCGTGGGTAGCATCCTTTTCTTCAACAATTTTTATTATTCTGTGGTTTTTATCTTTTATGATTCTGCCGTATCCCAGCGGGTTAGGAACCATTGTTGTTATGACAACACCGGCAATATTTTCATTTCTATAGTCGTGGCCACCTTCTGCCGGTGCCCCTTCAAATCTCATCATGGCATCCATATATTTGACTGCATTCTTTAGGGTTTCACCTTCAATAAGTGGAAGGTCACCATTCAGTATCATAACTATCCCATCAAAATCTTCCCAATATGGCTTTGTCTGGGCTACTGCATGTCCTGTCCCAAGCTGCTCTTCCTGCTCAACAAATACACAACCCTGACAATCTATAGCATTTTTAACCTGTTCCTTTTCATGTCCTATCACATATATAAGTTTTTCCGGATTAGCCCATCTGGCTGCAAGGGAAACATAATGAATCATAGGTTTCCCAAGAATTTTATGAATTACCTTTGGTTTTTTAGACCTAAATCTTGTTCCTTTCCCTGCGGCAAGTATCACTGTTATAAGTCTTTCGTGATGACAACCCATTGGCTACCCCTTTACCAGTGTATTTTCAAGTTTTTCTATAATATCCATAACTTTTTGATTTTTTGTTTTATAGGTTGCTCTGTTTACAATTAGCTTTGCTGAAGATGGGGCAATCTCTTCAATAACCACAAGGCCATTTTCCCTTAATGTTCTTCCTGTTTCAACAATATCAACAATAAACTCAGAAAGGCCTACCAGCGGTGCAAGTTCAATTGAACCGTAAAGCTCTATAATTTGAACCTCTATACCTTTTTTGCCAAAAAATTCCCTTGCTATATTGGGATATTTTGTTGAGATTTTTAGAGAAGTTGGATTTGAAAAATATTTTTCCCTATCCTGTGGAAGTCCTGCAACCATTATTGTGCAGGCACCAATTCCTAAATCAACAGGTCTGTAAACATCAGGTTTTAATTCCATCAGCAAATCATCACCGGCTACTCCAAGGTCTGCAACACCATATTCCACATAGGTTGGAACATCTTTTGCCCTGACAAGTAAAAATCTAAAATCTTTGGTTTCCAGAATAAGCTTCCTTGAGTTTTGCTGAACTTCTTCCTTTAAAATATCACTTTCTTTAAAAATCTGTATAGTCTGGTCAAACAATCTTCCCTTTGGTAAAGCAACTGTCAGCTTTTCCATAGATTACTCGCCGCGTTCCTTTGCAAATGGTATGCTTATCCATAGCTGGTCTACAGAACCATCATTTTTTATTTCAACTTCTATTCTATGGGAGTCAAACTGAGGATATTTTGCGAATACCTGAACTAAATCCTGCTGGAGTATTTCCGCAAAATTTGGTGGAAGACCTCTTCTTTCATAAGA
Source organism: Persephonella sp. (assembly GCF_027023985.1). NCBI lineage: Bacteria > Pseudomonadati > Aquificota > Aquificia > Aquificales > Hydrogenothermaceae > Persephonella > Persephonella sp. Next base: position 78,060 of record NZ_JALVTW010000015.1, read on the forward strand.
AAGGACCATCATTAATCTGTTTTTTGCAACATCTGAAGATTTTTTTCTTTTAAAAAGGTCAAATAACGACATTATTACCTCCCAAATAACCTTGCAAAGAATCCTTTTTTAGTTTCCAGTTCAGTGAACGGAACTTCTTCCCCTTCTAATCTTCTTGCTATATTCATAAGTGCCTTTCCTGCAGCATACTCTTCATGGAGAACAATCGGTTCCCCTTTATTTGTAAAATCAACCATCTTTTCTTCATCAGGCACTATTCCTATTTTGGGAATTTGGAGAATCTCTTCTATATCCTCAACAGAAAGCATTTCTCCTTTTTTAACCTGATGAGGTCTTATTCTATTTATGATTAGTTTTATGTTTTCTTTTTCCATTTTTTCCAACAACCCAATTATCCTGTCTGCATCTCTTACAGAAGATACTTCTGGGTTTGTAACTACAAGTGCCTCATCGGCAGGGGTGGCAGCTGTTTTAAATCCCCCTTCTATACCGGCAGGAGAATCTATAAATATGTAATTAAATTCTTCCCTTAGTTCATCAACAATTTCTTGAAGTTGCTCCGGTTTAACAGCATCTTTATCCTTTGTCTGTGCAGCTGGAAGAAGATAAAGTGGATTTCCCCTTTTGTCCTTAACAAGTGCTTTTTTTGCCGGAACTCGCCCTTCTACAACATCCACAATATCATAAACAATTCTGTTTTCTAATCCCAGTATCATATCCAGATTTCTAAGCCCAATATCTGCATCTATGGTAAGCACCTTTTTCCCCATTTTAGCCAGTGCTGTAGCAATATTTGCTGTTACTGTTGTTTTTCCTACCCCGCCTTTTCCTGAAGTTACAACAAAAACTCTTGCTGTCATAATTAATACCCCTACTTCTTGTTTATTTGATACTTTCTATAACAATACTATTCCCATCAATATATGCCTTTTCTGGATATTCAGGCATTTCTTGTTGTTCAACATTATCAGGTGCCCTTGTATAAAAACTTGCTATTCTTAATTGCTGTGGCATAAGTTTTAGAGCCATTACTGTTGCCGTTTCATCTCCGTTAGCCCCTGCATGGACAACGCCCCTTAAGGCTCCCATCACTATAATATTACCTGAAGCTATTATATATGCATCAGGATTAACATCCCCTATAACAAGAACATCTCCGTCATACTCTATTCTTTGACCACTTCGGAGGGTTTTGTTAATAATCTTAAGTGATTTTTTCTCTGTGATTTCAGGTATCTGTCTCTTTGGCTTTTCCTTTTTTTCGTTTTTGTAGCCTAAAACTTTAGTATTGTATTTTTTTAGTAGTTGTTCAATTTTTTCTATCTCTTCATCAGAGAAGTCAGTATCTGATATATCAAGTATTGAAACGGAGCCTTTAAAAAAAGCAGAGGATAATTTTTCCTCCAATTCTTTTAAATTTTCTTCAAGGGATTTATTTTTGTCTAATTTAATAAGTAAAGCTGGAACAGTGACACCTTTAATCTCTAATCCCAAAGTTATCTCTCTTGAGTAATTTTTGTATATAAACTATCATAATATACCTTAGAGTAAGATTTCAATTTATAAGGAGGAATTCCAAAAAAATATGGAGGAATCTTTTAGTTCTTATTTCAGATACAAAGGAAATCAGCTTTTTTGTGAAGATATTCCTGTAAAAGATATTGCCTTTGAATATGGAACACCTGTTTATATATACAGTAAAAAAGCCATAGAAGATAAGATAAATCAATACAAAGAGGCTTTTACCGGTTATCCAACCCAGATATGCTATGCAGCAAAGGCAAATTCAAATCTGTCTATTCTAAAAATATTTAATAAACACGGACTTGGTCTTGATATTGTTTCAGGTGGGGAACTTTATAGAGGTCTAAAAGCAGGTTTTCCTGCAGAAAAAATCGTTTATGCAGGAGTTGGTAAAACTGACAATGAACTGATTCAGGCAATTGAAGCAGGAATCCTTTCTTTTAACGTTGAGAGTTTAATGGAACTTGATGTTTTAAATGAACTTGCAGGAAAACTGGGTAAAAAAGCAAATGTATCTATCAGAATAAACCCTGATGTTGACCCGAAAACACATCCTTACATCTCAACAGGAATGAAAAAAAGTAAGTTTGGCATAGATATGGAAGATGCTGAAGAAGCATTTTTAAAAGCAGATAAACTGCCAAATCTCAACCTTGTTGGTATCCACTGTCATATTGGTTCGCAAATTATGGATGTTTCTCCATATAAAGAAGCTGTTGAAAAAACTGTAGAACTGGTGCTGAAACTACAGAAAAAAGGGATAAAACTTAAGCACATAGATATTGGCGGTGGACTTGGGATCAAATACAAACCTGAAGACAATCCACCTCACCCAAAACAGCTTGCCGATATTGTTATTCCGGTTGTCAAAGAAACAGGACTTAAATTACTTATTGAACCGGGAAGGTCTTTAATAGGGGAAGCTGGCATACTTGTATCACGAGTATTATTCCTAAAGGATAAAGGAGACAAGCACTTTATTATCATAGATGCCGGTATGAATGACCTTCTTAGACCTGCTATGTATAATGCCTATCATCATATTGTTTCTGTGAAAAAGAAAAAAGAAAAAGTAGTGGCTGATATTGTAGGCCCAATCTGTGAAACAGGAGATTTCTTTGCTCTTGATAGAGAGATAGATAATGTTCAGAGGGGGAACTTTATTGCCGTTATGAGTGCAGGTGCTTACGGATTTTCAATGGCTTCAAACTACAATACAAGACCACGGGCAGCAGAAGTTCTGGTTGATGGAAATAAAACATATCTTATAAGAGAAAGAGAAACCTACGACTATATCATTCAGCCTGAATTAAATGCTTTAAATAATATAGATGGAGAGGTGAAATAGATGAAAGTTCTTGTCGTTGGCAACGGTGGTAGAGAACATGCACTTGCCTGGAAAATAAAACAAAGTCCCCTTGTATCTAAACTGTATGTTGCAAGAGGAAATGCAGGAATATGGCAGATAGCAGAGAAAGTAGATATATCTCCAACTGATGTTGAAAAGCTCGTCGAATTTGCATTAAAGGAAAAAATAGACCTGACTGTTGTTGGACCAGAACAACCTCTTTCTGAAGGAATTGTTGACGCATTTGAGGAAGCAGGACTGAAAATATTTGGCCATAGAAAAAATGCGGCTATCTTAGAAGCCAGTAAAGTATTTGCCAAAAATTTTATGAAAAAATACAATGTTCCAACGGCATTTTATGAAACATTTGACAACGAAGATGACGCAATAGATTTTATCAAAAAAATGGGAACCCCTATTGTTATAAAGGCTGACGGTCTTGCCGCAGGAAAAGGAGTTGTAATTGCAAAAACAGAAGAAGAGGCAATCCAAACAGTAAAAGATATGTTCGGCGGTCTATTTGGAGAAGCAAGCAAAAGAATTGTTATAGAAGAGTTTCTTGAAGGTGAAGAGGCTTCATATATAGCCATGGTAGATGGAGATAAACTTGTCCCAATGGCAACATCTCAAGACCACAAACAGATATTTGATGGAGATAAAGGCCCAAATACAGGAGGAATGGGGGCATATTCCCCTGCACCAGTGATAACTCCGGAGTTAGAGCAGGAAATACTTGAAAAAATTATGTATCCAACTCTAAAAGGTATGCAGGCCGAAGGCCGCAGAATGAGAGGATTTCTGTATGCAGGACTTATGATTGGGCCAAAAGGGGTAAATGTTCTTGAGTTCAATGTAAGAATGGGAGACCCTGAAACACAGCCAATTATGAGAAGACTGGAAAGCGACCTTGTTCAACATATTCTTGATATTCTTGATGGAAAGATAGATTCTGTTCAGCCTGTATGGAGTGAAAAATGGGCTATAGGTGTTGTTATGGCCTCAAAAGGTTATCCCGGAAAGTATGAAAAAGGCTTTGAAATAACAGGAATAGAAGAAGCAGAAAAAGACCCTGATATTGTGGTATTCCATTCAGGAACAGATATCAAAAATGGTAAACTGGTAACAGCAGGAGGAAGAGTCCTGACTGTCACAGCAGTTGGAAACACATTAAAAGAAGCAAAAGAAAAAGCATATAAAGCTATTGAAAAAATACATTTTGAAGGTGCCCATTATAGAAAGGATATTGGAGACAAAGGTATTAAAAGATTACAACAACTTTCATAAGCAGGGGGTTTCTCCCCTGTTTTATAAATAATCTTTAAGTAAAATTGATAAAATCATAAAAAAACCACCAAATCCTGCCAGTATTATTCCTATTGTTCCATTACGGGAAAGCTGATTAATAACAATACTGTTGATATCTGTTTTATCAATAAATCTTATTTTTTCAACAGGAATTTCCTGACCGTCAACAATCAAAACGACTTTCCCATCCTCTTTTTTTACTGCTTTTATTTTACCGCTGAAATGTTTACCATCATATAGCACAATGCTAACAGTCTTATCTTTAGGAATAAGTTTTTTATATAAATAAATCTGATCAATATTCAGAAAATAATAACCTGTTACAACAGATATAAATCCACCTAAGAAAAGGGTATAAAGGAAAATAGAAATAAAAATTCTTTTCATCTTCTCATCAATTCCAGAATTTTTGAGTCGGCGGTAAGCTGACCGATAAAGTTATTGGTTATAGAAAAGTAGTAGATTGTAGAGAGGATAATCAAAAATATCAAAAATCCACCTGCAGCCCCGAGGGTTCTATCTGCAATAGAAAATTTTTTCTTTCTATAAATATGTCTTCTTAGATACCTATAAATAAAAAAAGAAAAACCAAAAATAGTAATCAAAATCAGAAAAAAGGAAAAGAAAGAAAGTATCAATTGTGATGTTTTGAAATAATTTGACAAAAAGCTGGCAAATGGTTTTTCATAATAAAGGGCAACAAAAAAACCTGCCCCTATTCCTATGCTTTTTATAAATAGTTCGGTAAATCCTCTATATGCACCTAAAAGAAGAAGATAAAGAAGCAAAACAGACAAAATTAAATCAAGCACCATTATCCAGAAAGTTTATTTTTAACTATGGCACTGACAGTTGCACCGTCAGCCCGGCCTTTCACTTTTTCAAGAACAGCTTTCATAACTCTGCCCATATCCTTCATAGAGGAAGCACCCAGCTCCGCTATAGTTTCATCAATGATTTTTTCCAGCTCTTCCTGAGAAAGAGGCTGGGGCAGGAACTCCTGAACCACACCAAGCTCAAATTCTTCCTTTTGGGCAAGATCTTCCCTACCTGCTTCTCTGTATTGTTTTATAGATTCTTTTCTTTGTTTTGCGTATCTTTGTAAAACTTCTATGATTTCTTCATCTGATAATTCTTTTTTCTTATCTATTTGAACTTTTTTAATCTCAGATATAAGCATACGGATAACAGATAATCTGTCCTTTTGGCCGCTTTTCATTGCGGCTTTCATCTCATCCTGTAGCTTCTTGAGAAGCTCAGCCATTATAAACTCCTTATAAGAGACCTTTTTTCTTGAGTGCCTTAATTAATCTTTTTCTTGCTGCTCTTTGTTTTCTTTTTCTTTTTACAGAAGGTTTTTCATAAAATTCCCTTCTTTTCATTTCTGTGATGATACCTTCTTTTTCGCATATTTTCTTGAATCTTTTTAAAGCTTTTTCAAAGCTTTCTCCTTCCTGAACTCTAACTACTGCCATCTAATATCAGTCCTCCTTTTTAAATTTTGATTTTTATAGGATAAAACAGTTTTAATATATATGTCAAAGTTTGGTCACTTTATATATATCCTCTTTGTCTTCATAGTATAGAACAATTTCAAAACCATCTAAATTCTGAAGGATTTCCAGCATTTTTGAGTCTTTTGCTTTCAGATATTTTTTTGTTGTTGTTAGGTCTTCTACATCTTCTGATGGAAGTGTATCCACAGAAAATATTTTATCTTCTGATTTCCATATACGGGATATTAATCCCATTGTAGGATGTTCCTGAACTTCTATTGGGAACATAGAGATTAGTTGTTGAGGGGTTATAGTTATCTCTAATTTTGTTGGGTAAAATCTTTCAAGCCTGAAATGGCTCAAATAAACTCACATCCTTTCTTTTTTTAATTATTATAACATAAAGCCCCCATATGGGGGCAAGTTTATTATTCGTTAAGTGCTTCGTAAACGTGTCCAACAAGCTCTTCAGAAGGTTTAAGTGTTTTCTTACCAGGCTCCCATTTAGCTGGACAAGCTTCTTCTGGGTGTCCAATAAGGTAAGCATTAGCTTCCATTTTTCTCAGAAGTTCATCAGCATTTCTTCCAACATTGTAGAAGTTAACTTCTGAACCTACAAGTTTTCCTTCTGGGGATATGATAAATGTTCCTCTAAGGGCAAGTCCTGTAGATTCATCATAAACACCAAACATTCTTGAAACTTTTCCTGTTGGGTCAGCACCCATTGGGTATTTTACATTCTGGAGAAGTTTTTCGTCCCTGTGCCATGCAAGGTGAACAAATTTTGTATCTGTAGAAACTGAAACAACTTCAGCTCCCAATTCCTTGAGTTTTGGGTAAACTTCTGCAAGGTCAGCTAATTCTGTTGGACATACGAATGTAAAGTCAGCAGGATAGAAAAAGAGTATTGTCCATTTTCCTTCTTCTTTAGCTTTTTTTAATGAGAATGTTCCAAATTTTCCTGTTTCAGGCTCGTAAGTTTCCATTTCAAAATCTGGAACTTCCTGACCTACTAAAATAATTTCTGACATTTTCCTTACCTCCTTAATTTGTATGATTTAATTAATTTTAGCTTATTTTTATAAAGCTTACATTAATGATAATGATTCCTGATTAACCCTGTAATGATATTTCTCATATCTGAGATGGTTTCATATCTTTGATTATAAAATCTACCGTTGTTTTACCATTCCAGTTTGAGATTTTCGGTGTATAGACAATATCAATATACATTCCAACGGATAAACTTTTTATATGCTCTGCAAAATTCCACCAAAGCCCCTGGAATGCATTTTTCTGCTTATCCACAAGCCAAAATTTAAGATGCTGATTTGTTGGGCCTACCGTTATAAAATCACTTATTCTCAGATTTTTTGCCATAAAAACAGGATAAGGATTTCCTTCTCCAAATGGCTCTAAAATTGAAAGCTGACGAACCTTTTCAGGAGTCCAGTAAGAAAGAGGGACTTCCATATCTATTTCTATAACCGGTAACTGTTCTTCAGAAGATAGTTCTTTGAGACTGTCTGATATGGCCTGTTTTAATTTTGGTATATTTTGGGTTTTTATCGTTAATCCTGCTGCGAGGGCATGCCCTCCAAATCTTTCAAACAAATATGAGTGTTGCTGCATTATTTCGTATATATTTAATCCTGGAATACTTCTTGCAGAACCAACAGCTTTACCGTTTTTCTTTGCAAGGACAATTGCCGGGACTTTATACTTTTCAACAAGTCTTCCTGCTACAATTCCAACTATCCCCGGATGCCATTTCTGATCTGCAACTACTATGCTGTTTAATTCTTTTTCTTTTCTTATTTTATGTTCAACTTCTTTAAAGGCATGTTCTGTAAATTTCTGTCTTTTTTTGTTCAAAAATTCAAGTTCATTTGATATCTGTTTTCCTGTGGATTCTTTTGCTGTTATCAGCAATTTAACTGCCTTTTTGGCATCATCAAGTCTTCCTGCAGCATTTAAACGGGGTGCTATATTAAAGCCTATTTCAAATGAGGAAACCTTTTCTACTGATATACTTTCCAGTAATGCTTTTATACCTGGTCTTTTCCTTTTATTTATTTCTTCTATTCCTTTTTTTACAAAAATTCTGTTTATAAGGGATAAAGGAACAACATCGGCAACGGTGCCTATGGCAACAATATCAAGATATGGTTTCAGTTTTACATCAAGGCCTAACAATTTTCTCAGCATTATAAGTAAATAAAAAGATATGCCGACAGATGCCAGATGCTTAAATAACGGATTTATATCTGAGTGTAATTTTGGATTTAGAATTAATATTTTTTCTTCCTGCCAGTCTGGGTTTTCAGGTTCGTGGTGGTCTAATACAAAAACCTCAAGACCAAGTTTTTTCGCCAGTAAGAGTTCTTCATAGGCATTTGTTCCGCTATCTACAACAATAAGAACATCTGCAAGCTGACTTATTTTATGAATGGCTTTTGTATTAAGGCCATAGCCTTCATCAAATCTACTTGGAATATAGTATCTTACGTCTGCTTCTATATCCTTAAAGAAATTAACCAGTAGAGCTGTGCTGGTTATGCCATCGGCATCATAATCTCCATATATAACAAATTTCTTTTTCTGTTTTATAAGACTTGCAATTCTATGGGCTACTTTATCAAGATCAAAGAAAAGCTGGGGGTCTAAAAGTTTCTGCAGTGAAGGATATATATTATCCTCATCAAGATTGTTATTAAAAAGTTCCCTTCTGTTGTATATAAGCTGTCCTAAAACATGGCCGTAGTTCTGGACTACTTCCTGTGGTGCCTTGTTTTTCTCTGATATTATTATCCATTTTCTTCCTGATAGTCCTGTGGCCATGTTTAATCCTATTTTTATTTTTGTGTCATATATTATAACAATCTATGTATAATAAAATGAAATAACAGAGAAAGAGGTCTGAAATTGGGTAAAATCATCAGATTTAACAGAACACAGGAAGAAAAAAAACAACCTGAGGAAACAGAAAAACAACCAAATATTAAAAATATTTTCTCTGTGGAAACATTTACAGACAAAATAAGAAAAGGCGTTGAGGGATATATACTCTATAACTTTGCAGTAAAAGAAATCCTCGGGATGGATATAATATTCAGAGAAAATGACAAAAAAGAAGTCGGTGTTTTAGGAGCAATCGCATATGAACATAAACGAAAACCTGGTACATTTATTGCTGATTTTATAGGGAAGGGACATATAGATAATAAAGGTAATGTTATTATAGATGAACTTGCTTTCAGAGCCGGTGAACCTGAATATTACAACACAATATCAAAAATCTTAAAAGCAAAAAAAATATTACCTGAAATAAAGGAGAAGGAATAATGGCACTGCCACCACTTAGAATAGGTAAATATGAAATACAATATCCAATAGTCCAGGGGGGAATGGGAGTTGGTATATCGTGGGAAAACCTCGCTGGAAATGTCAGTAAGCATGGAGGCCTTGGTATAGTATCTTCCGTTGGGACAGGATACAGACACCCCAACTATGTTCGTTTAAAAGATGGAAGGCCTGTTGGAAGTAAATACATACACAGCAAGGAAGCTCTGCAGCGTATCATCCGCGATGCTAAAGAAATAGCCGGCGGAGAAAAAGCTGTAATCGGGGTTAATATCCTGTATGCAATTACAGATTTCGGTAGAGTTGTCCGTGATGCCATTGAGGCTGGAGCAAATATGCTTTTTGTAGGAGCAGGGCTACCTCTTACACTACCGAAATATGCACCTGAGGAAGATGTTGCACTTGTTCCTATAGTTTCATCTGCAAGGGCATTAAGGGTTATCTGCAAACACTGGAAGAAAAAATACAACAGACTACCTGATGCTGTAGTTGTTGAAGGCCCAAAATCCGGCGGTCATCAGGGAATACCCTATGAGGACTGCTTTAAACCTGAGTTCCAGCTGGAAAATCTTGTTCCTGAGGTAATTAAGGAAAGGGATAAATGGGGAGATTTTCCTGTAATAGCGGCCGGAGGAATATGGGATAAAAAGGATATAGAGTTTTACCTAAGCCTTGGAGCCGCAGGCGTTCAGATGGGAACAAGATTTGTTGGAACCTATGAATGCGATGCTTCAGACGAATTTAAGCAGGTTATTATAAATGCAAAAAAAGAAGATATTATCCTTCTGAAATCTCCTGTTGGATATCCGGCAAGGGGAATAGTAACCCAGCTTATAAAGGATATAGAAGAAGGCAAAGCACCTGAGGTTAAATGTGTTTCAAATTGCGTTGTGCCCTGTAATCATGGAGAAGAAGCCAAAAAAGTTGGATACTGTATAGCAGACAGACTGGGTGATGCATATCTGGGAAGAAAAGAAACAGGGCTGTTCTTCAGCGGTTCAAACGGATACAGAATAAAAAAACTGGTTCATGTAAAAGACCTGATTAGAGAGCTGGTAGAAGGAATACCTTCTGGGCAGGAGGAGCCTTAAGGCTCCTTCCAATTTTCCGTTATCTCAAATGATTTCTGTGCAATTTTATTGCCTTCTTCATCTTCTACAATAACAGTCCATTTACCTGTCTGGGTTGGAAGTATTTTTTTAGAGCTCCATGTTCTAAATGTCGGATATGTAATTCCTAATTCAACCCTTGCCATTTCGTTTCCTTTATAGACCCACACATGATAAATCTTTGTTGGAACCTTAGTTGCGATGATTTTTGTCCAGCAGTAAACCTTTCCTATATCCGGAGGGAACTTATTGGATATCCCAATAGGCTCCCTATCCTGAATAGCCACTGCAAATTCCATATCTTCAACCTGAACATTTTGGGCAAAAGAGAAAGAAAATACCAATAGGAAAACCATTAACCAGCGCATAATAAACCCTCCAGCTTATTAATATTCTGATATTAATATAAAGCGGGTGTTATAATTGTTTCAAACTAAAATTAGAAGGGTTTAAATGGATATAGTTGTTTTAATTTCCGGAAGAGGCTCAAATTTAGAAGCTATAGCAAAAGCATATAAGACCGGCAAGATACAGGGAAAAATAAAATTAGTTATATCAAATAAAAAAGATGCAAGGGGATTAGAAATAGCAAGGGAATACGGCATCCCTGCAGAGTTTCATAACCCTTCTAAATTTGATAGCAGGCTTGAGTATGACAGGCACTTAATAAATAGAATTAAAAAAGAAAATCCACAGCTTGTTGTTTTGGCAGGTTATATGAGGATACTATCGGATGAATTTATTGATGCATTTGAAGGAAAACTTATAAATATCCATCCATCTCTAACTCCGGCTTTTACAGGACTCAAAGCACAAAAACAGGCAATAGAATACGGAGCTAAGTTTTCCGGTTGCACTGTCCATTTTGTATCTAAAGAACTGGATACAGGGCCGGTTATAGTTCAGGCAGTTGTCCCAATAACTCCAGAAGATACAGAAGAAACTCTTTCTGAAAAAATTCTTAAGTTTGAACACAGAATCTATCCACAGGCAATTAAATGGATTTCTGAAGGAAGGGTGAAAATAGAAGGAAGAAAGGTTATTGTTAAAGATGCCAAATACGGCACAATTCCTGTAAATCCAGCTTTAGAGGATTTTTAAACCCTTTCCTATTTTTCTACTACATAAAGTAGTTGACTTTTGTATTTAAACATCATAACTTACAAATATCCATATTAAAAATAATTTCAATAAGAGGATTAGTTATGGAAACCGCACATGATAAACATCTAAAAAATAAACATATCTCAAGGCACAACATGCATAATACTCATACAGGTCATACCCATCATATAAAAGATTTCAAAAGAAGATTCTTTATTTCAACCATATTAACAATTCCTGTTCTGCTGCTTTCAGAAATGATTCAAAAATGGTTTGGATTTGAAATATCTATTCCTTATCAAAAATGGATACTGTTAGGATTGTCTTCATTTATATATTTTTACGGTGGATATCCTTTTTTAAAAGGACTTGTTAATGAGCTAAAAAATAAACAGCCAGGAATGATGACGCTTATAGGAACTGCTATTTCTGTGGCATTCTTTTATTCTGCATTTACAGTAGTATCAGGCTTTGGAAAGGACTTTTTCTGGGAGCTTGCCACACTTATTGATGTAATGATTCTTGGACACTGGATAGAAGCCAAAAGCGTTTTAGGAGCTTCAAGAGCTTTAGAAGAACTTGTAAAAATAATGCCAACAACAGCCCATTTAATAAAAGACGGGGATATAGTTGATATTCCAGTTTCACAATTAAAGAAAGGGGATATAGTTCTTGTAAAACCTGGAGAGAAAATACCATCTGATGGGATTGTTGTTGAAGGTGAAAGTTATGTAAATGAATCTCTTTTAACAGGCGAATCAAAACCGGTTTTAAAGAAAAAAGGTAATAAAGTTATAGGAGGTTCAATTAATACAGATAGCATTTTAAAAATGAAAGTAGAAAAAACAGGAGAAGAAACATATCTTTCTCAGGTTATCAAACTTGTAAAACAGGCACAAGAAAGCAAATCTAAGACTCAAGATTTAGCAAATAAAGCAGCAGCACTTTTGTTTTATGTGGCTATCATTACAGGAACAATCACCTATATTATATGGCTGTTTTACGGTAAACCTGATTTTGCGATAGAAAGGGCAGTAACCGTTTTAGTAATTGCCTGTCCTCACGCTTTAGGCTTGGCTGTTCCACTTGTGGTAGCTTTATCAACTTCTATTACTGCAAAAAATGGAATTCTAATCAGAGATAGAAAGGCATTTGAACAATCTAAAGATTTAGCAGCCGTTATCTTTGATAAAACAGGGACTTTAACAGAAGGAAAATTCGGTGTTACAGATGTTGTTTCTTACATTGATGAAAATGAACTTTTGAGATTAACTGGGGCAGTTGAAAAAAATTCTGAACATATTATTGCTAAAGCTATTGTGGAATATGGAAAGGAAAAAGGAATAAACTTTCCTGAAGTGGAAACATACAAAACTATCCCAGGAAAAGGGGCTTTTGCAGTAATAGAAGGAAAAGAAATTTATGTTGGAAGTCCAAAACTTATGGAAGAACTAAAAATAAACACAGAAGATGAAAAAATAAAACAACTTCAAAAAGAAGGAAAAACGGTAATTTTTGTGGTTATAGATGGGAAACTTGCTGGAGTTTTTGCCCTTGCAGACAAAATAAAACCTGAAAGTTACGAAGCAGTTAAAAAGCTAAAAGAAATGGGGATAAAAGTTTTTATGCTGACAGGAGATGCTGAAGAAGTTGCAAAAGCTGTATCAAGACAGATAGGAATTGATGAATATTTTGCACAGGTTCTACCCCACCAGAAAGCGGAAAAAGTAAAAAGCTTACAGGAAAAAGGTTATAAAGTGGCAATGGTTGGTGACGGAATAAATGACGCACCTGCCCTTGTTACTGCAGATGTTGGAATAGCAATTGGAGCTGGAACTGATGTTGCAATAGAAAGTGCAGATATTATACTTGTGAAAAGTAATCCTTTAGATGTTTCAAAAATTATTAAACTTTCAAAAATCACATATTCAAAAATGGTTCAAAATCTGTGGTGGGCTGCGGGATACAACATAGTAGCTATCCCATTGGCAGCAGGAATTTTATACAGTTATGGAATCGTTATTCAACCAGCAGTTGGAGCACTTCTTATGTCAATAAGCACTGTTATCGTAGCACTAAACAGCCAAACTCTCAGAAGATACAGCAAAATTTAAACTTGCAATTCTAATTTTTACTTATTACTATAATAGATAGTAATACTATAAAAGATAGTAAAAGAGGTTAAAGAAATGAAGAAATTAATCTATTTGCCGATTTTATCAATTATATTCTCTATTCTGGTATTTTCTTGTCAGAAAAAAGAGGCATTTAAGGAAGAACTCTCTTCAGGAGGATACAAGGCAGTAATAATATCTGACCAGCCTCCTCATGTTGGGATTAATATATGGAGAATAGAGATTTACACCCCTGATGGAAAACCTTTGACAGGTGCAAAAGTTTCAGTAAACGGATATATGCCTCCAATGCCTGGAATGCCTGAAATGAGTTTTGATTATCCTGTAGAAGAAAAAGGTTCTTACTATGAATCAAATGTAAATCTTTCTATGGGAGGGACATGGCAGATAACAATAAAAGCGGAAAAGGGAAAAGAAAAAGTAGAGTTTAAGTTTGGATTTAATCTATAGGAGGTGAAAAAATGGAGTTTTTTAAAAAAGGATTTAAGGCTTTAAAATTCAAAAGAAACAAACCTTCTCCCTTTGGAGACTTAGAAGAAAAAGTAATGGATGTTTTGTGGAAAAAAGGAAACGCTACAGTTTCAGAAGTAAAAAAAGCCCTGAAAGACAAATTTGCACACACAACCATAATGACTATACTTGACAGACTTTACAAAAAAGGCATTCTTAAAAGAGAGAAAGAAGGAAAAGGTTACAGATACTACCCTGTTATAACAAAAGAAGAGTTTGAAAAAATGATAGCGAAAAAAGTTGTGAAAGACCTTACCAAAACAAATCCTTCACTTGCCATTGCAGCTTTTGAAGGTATTGTGGAAAACCTTTCTAAAGAAGAGATTGAAAAGCTAAAAAAACTGATTGAAGAGAAAGAAAATGAGAGATAAATACACATTGTTCATATTACTTATAGGGACAATTTATTTAAGCATTTATTTGTTTTTATTAAAAAATGTCCAGTTATGGTTAATAGATGCTGTTCATTGCTTTAAGGTAATGAATCTAAAGGAATATCTAATAAATCATATCCATATATTCGTTTTTATAGTTTTGTTCCTATTAATGTCTGCATTTATAACCAAAACTTTATACGTCGGACTTCATGAAACTTTAAGATTTCACGAGCTAAAAAAATATATAAACCTACTAAAAATTAAAGAATACAAAAATATTGTTATTATTGATACTCAACAGGATATTGCTTTCAACTATTTAAATAAGATTGTCATATCGCATACAATTCTTAAAAACTTATCAAAAGAAGATAAAAAAAGTATTTTCCTACATGAAAAAGGACATTTAATTAATAAAGATAGCTATAAAATGTTGTTATCCAGTTTAATGCTTTCTCTTTTTCCCAACTTTATAAAAAATAGATTAACAAAAAGTTACATTCTCAATCTTGAAACTAAAGCTGATAAGTATGCCTTGAATTTTATAAATAATCTACAGCTGGCAAAATCTTTACTTAAAATAAAAACATCAAATTCTTATCAACCAATGATGAGCAATTTTACGGAAGAAAGACTGAAGGTCCTCCTTGAAAATAAAAAAATAGGTATCCCTATAATAGCCAATTTGTTAATTATAACCTTGCTTTGTATTTTATTTTTCTCATTTATTTATAAAACTTGTTTCTGCGGGATAATGTGATGAAGAAATATATTTTTTGGATATTACTACTATATAATGTAGTTTTTGCAAAAAATATTGATGAAATAATAAGTAAGGCATTACAACAAAATCCAAAACTAAAAGCTATTCAAAATGAACTTAAAGCTTATAAAGAAAGAGAGATTTTTGTCTCAAGTTTAGATGACCCTATAATAAGCTTTTCAATAAATGATATACAGTTCTCTTACAAACCATTTATAAGAGATTTAGAACCTATGCAAACTATAAATATAGGAATATCCCAGGAAATCCCATGGCTTAAAAAATTAAACTTAAGAAAAGAAGTAATAAGTAAAATCTACAACAAAAAATATTTTTATTTAAAAAACCTAAAACTGGAAATGATTTATAGCATTTACAAAAATGCCTTTAAATATTGGGAAATTGAAGAAAAACTAAAAATTATTAAGGAATATGAGAAAGTAGCAAAACATCTCATAGAATTTTCCAATACTTTATATAGTGTTGGTAAAGTATCTCAGGCAGATGCTTTAAATGCACAGGTATTTTACACAAAGCTAAAAGAAAGAGAAGAAAAACTTATTAAAGAAAAACAAGCGATTCTTTCTAAACTTAGCTATTACACATCTTTTAATGTAAAAAATATCACTATATATCCCATAAAGCCATATGAATTAAAAGACCTTGAAAACTTGAAAAAATTAGTTCTTCAAAAAAATCCTCAAATAAAAATATTTAAAGCAAGAATAGACAAAAGGAACAAAGAACTTAAACTTGCAAAATCTGAGTATAAACCCGACTTCAAATTTTTTGCAAATTATTCATATAGACAGGGATTTAAAGATTATGTATCTCTTGGAGTCAGTTTTAATCTTCCTGTATGGAAAAAATATAGGCAGAATAAAAAAGTTCTTGAAATGGCCTATTTTAAATCTAAAGAAGAAAGATTATATAAAGATGTTAAAAATAAAATCATCTCTCAATTAGAAGAGAGTTTCTATAATGCAAACTCTTATTATGACAGCTATAAGATTTTTGATGGATATTTGCTGTTCCAATCCCAGAAAGTTTATGAAAGTGTTATCTCAGAATATCAGGTTGGAAAGAAAAATATTTTTGATGTGGTAAAAGCGTTAAATCAAATACTTGATGTAAAAATCAAACTAGTGGAGCTTATCGCAAATTTTAATATCTCCTATAAAAATATAGAAAAATTAACCGGAGAAATAAAATGAAAAGGAAAATTCTAATAGCTTTATTGATTACTATCTCAATAACCATAGGAGTTATCATAGGCTTTACTTTTAAAATTTCTGACAAAATTAACATTGAAAGAATCTTGTATAAAGAAAATAAAACTATAAAGTCTGCTCAATTACCTAAACCCAGACCTAATCCAATTTCCAACCTAACAGTTGAACAACTTTTAAATACAGATACAACCACTGTAAAAAGAATGGAACTTATCAAAAAAATAGAAACTTATGCAGATTTAACCCATCCGGAAACAGATATAAAGGATATAACTTTTAAAATTGATGGCTATGTTGAAAAACTTTATGCAGACTTCACAGGAAAATATGTTCAAAAAGGTCAACCATTAGTAAGAATATACAGTCCTCAATTAGTGTCTGCACAGGAAGAATTTTTGAGGGCATGGGACTACTATATAAAAATGAAAAACTCAAATGACCCAGTATTAAAGAAATCCGCAAAAGATTTTTATAAAGCAACTTACAAAAGGCTTAAATACTGGGATATAACCGACAGACAAATAGAAAAATTAAAGAAAACGAGAAAAGTATTTAAAACTATGACTTTATACTCGCCTTATGACGGATGGATAATGGAAAAATTTATTTACTTAGGTTCACAGGTTAAAGCAGGACAACCACTTTTCAGAATAGCAAAACATAAAGATCTATGGCTTATTGCCAAAATTTATGAAAAAGACCTTCCTTACATAAAAGAAGGACAAATTGTAGATATATATTTTGATGCGTATCCACAAAAAGTATATAAAGGGAAAATAGATTATTTATACCCAATGATGGATTTTCAAAACAGAACCAGAGATGTTCGCATAGTTATCAACAATAAAGACTATAAATTTTTACCAGGAATGTATTCTAAAGTAAAAATAAACATTCCCCTTGGAAAAGTTCTTGCATTACCAGATACAGCAGTTTTAGATACAGGGACAAGGCATATTGTTTTCTGGCAAAAAGAAAAAGGAGTATTTGAACCTATTTTTGTAAAAGTTGGAAGATATGTAGATGGTTATTACGAAATTTTAGAAGGTGTTCATGAAGGTATGGTCGTTGCTAATTCTGCACTTTTCCTTCTTGATGCAGATGCACAGCTAAAAGGCAAATACAAAAAAGACAATAAATCTATGCCTATGATGCATCACCATTAAAGAGGTAAAAAATGATTGAAAAAATAATAGAATGGTCAGTAAAAAACAAATTAATTGTTCTTTCCTTAGTTCTGATAATCACTGGAGCTTCAATATGGGCTTTAAAAAAAACACCTGTAGATGCAATTCCAGATTTATCTCCTCCACAGGTAATCATATTTACAAAATGGGCTGGTCAATCTCCATCTGTAATAGAGGATCAGATAACATACCCTATAGTTTCAACCCTTTTATCAGCACCAAATATAGAAACTGTCAGAGGTATATCGTCTTTTGAAACTTCAGCTGTTTATGTGATTTTCAAGGAAGGAACAGACATCTATTGGGCAAGGAGCAGAGTTTTAGAATATTTATCCCAGATTAAAGACAAACTTCCCAAAACTGCCCAGATTACTTTAGGACCAGATGCAACCGGTGTAGGCTGGGTATTTGAGTATGCACTTTACTCAGATAAAAGAAATTTATGGCAGCTTAGAACTCTTCAGGACTGGTATTTAAGATATACCCTCTTAGGTGTTGATGGAGTAGCAGAAGTTGCATCTATCGGAGGATTTGTAAAAGGATACCAGATAACTATAGACCCCCAAAAACTTAGAATATACAATCTCTCCCTTAGAGATATTTTAAGAGCCATAAAACAAAATAACAACGATACCGGTGGAAGAATAATAGAACACAACGGTTTTGAATATATAATTCAAGGATCTGGATATATAAAAAGTCTTAATGAAATAAAAAATATAACAATCAGAACTGATAAAAACGGTATTCCAATAAGAATAGGGGACATTGCAAAGGTTGAACTTGTTCCAATGCAAAGGAGAGGCTTAGCAGATTTAAATGGATTAGGCGAAGTTGTCGGTGGAATTGTTATTATGCGCTTTGGAGAAAATGCATATGATGTTATACAGAGAATTAAGAAAAAAATAGAAGAAATAAAAAATAGTATTCCTAAAGATATTAATATAATCACCACATATGACCGTTCTGAACTTATTGAGAAAGCAATATCTACATTAAAGAGGGCATTATTTGAAGAAAGTTTAATTGTCCTTGTCATTGTAGGTTTATTCCTGTTTCATTTTAGAAGTGCCCTTGTCATCATAATAACTCTACCACTTGGTGTTTTAATATCTTTTTTACTTATGAAATTCCTTGGAATTACCTCAAATATTATGTCCCTTGGAGGAATAGCCATAGCTATCGGAGCAATGGTTGATGGTGCAATAGTTATGGTAGAAAATGCCCATAAACATATAGAAAAGACAAAAGAAGAAAAAGGAAAGATAACAGAAAAAGATAGAATAGAAGCTATAATAAATTCCTCAAAACAAGTTGGTAAACCTATATTTTTTGCACTTTTAATTATAGTTGTTTCTTTCTTGCCAGTTTTTGCACTTACAGGACAGGAAGGTCTTTTATTTAAACCTCTCGCCTATACAAAAACATTTGCTATGCTTGCAGCTTCATTTTTAGCAATTACGTTGGTTCCTATCCTTATGGTCTGGTTCATTAAAGGGAATATAATTCCAGAAAACAAAAACCCTTTAAACTGGATATTAATAAAAATTTACACTCCGTTTATTAAATTAGCTTTAAAAATAAAATACCTGATTGTTTTTCTAACAATTATTGCCATAGGAACTACATATCCTCTATACAAAAAGCTTTCCTGGGAATTTATGCCAATGTTAAACGAACAAACATTTATGTATATGCCTGTGACTCCTCCCGGTATTTCTGCAGATGAAGCGAGGAAAATAACACAATTAACCGACAAAATAATAGCTTCCTTCCCTGAAGTTGATACTGTTTTTGGAAAGGCAGGAAGAGCAGAAACAGCAACAGACCCGGCACCCTTATCAATGATAGAAACAATAATCACTTTTAAACCAAGGGAATATTGGCGTTCCGGTATGACCTATGAAAGACTAATGAATGAAATGGAGGAAAAATTAAAAGTTCTAGGACTCACAAATAGCTGGACGTATCCAATCAGAGGAAGGATTGATATGCTTTTAACAGGAATAAGAACTCCTCTTGGAATAAAACTTTATGGAGATAATCTGTCCAAATTACAGGAAGTTGCTACCGAAATAGAAAAAGAACTACAAAAAATGCCAGAAAGTCTGTCTGTTTTCGCCGATAGGGTGGCACAGGGATATTATTTAATAATAGATATTAAAAAAGACAAATTGGCAAGATATGGCCTTACCACTGAAGATGTAGAAACAGTTATACAAACTGCTATAGGAGGAATACCTATTTCTACATTTTACAAAGGACTTGAAAGATATCCTATTCTTCTAAGATTTCCGTATGATTACAGAAAAAATATTGAAACCATTAAAAATATAGTCATTACAACCCCTTTAAATAAAGGTATCCTACTCAAGGATATAGCAGATGTATATTACACAGAAGCCCCATCTGTAATAAAATCAGAAAAAGGAATGGAAGTAGTTTTCATATATATAACTCCTCAGCCTAATGTTAGTCCCGAAGATTATGTCCAAAAGGCAAAGAAAGTTCTTAACAAAATAAATATACCTCCAGGATACTTTATTGAATGGTCAGGACAAAGTCAATATTTAGAACATGCAAAAGAAAAGCTTAGATTTATAATTCCTCTTACCATTCTGATTATATTCCTTCTCGTTTACATAACCTTTAAAGAAATAAAGAATACTTTAATAGTAATGCTTTCACTTCCTTTTGCAGCTTTAGGTGGACTGTGGTATATAGATTATCTGAACTTCAATATGAGTATAGCTGTTGTAATTGGATTTTTAGCTTTACTTGGTGTAGCAGCGGAAACAGCAATTGTTATGATTATCTATCTTGAAGAAGCGGTAAAAAAATATATCTATATATATGGGAAAATAGATAATAAACAATTTAAACAAGCCATTTACGAAGGAGCTGTCTTAAGAGTCAGACCAAAAATGATGACCGTTTTTGCTATTTTAGCAGGCTTAATTCCTTTAATGTATATTTCCGGAGTTGGCTCTGAAGTTATGCAAAGAATAGCTGCGCCAATGATAGGAGGTGTCGTTTCTTCTGCTGTTCTTACCTTGATAATAATTCCATCTATATACGGGATTACAAAAAAATTAGAACTAAAGAAGAAAAAATTACTTGTTTAAATTCCAGTCGTAAGATATATATCTAATATTGATATTTTGATTATTCTGGAGGAATTCTCTTTTTTTATCGTCTGAGATATACGCTGCAATAAAATCAAATATATCCTTATTTGATGGGAAATATTCATTATTCCATTTGAAAAACTCTGATATCAGAACTTTCTGTTTTTCAGGAACAACTATAACCTCTGGGCTATTTACAAAATCAGATGCTATCTGGTCAAGGATTTTTTCTATCTGTTTGCTATCAACAAACCTAAGTGCCGAGGAAGATGCAGTTCCTTTAACAAGGGCAAACGGCACCCTTTTATCCCCAAACTCAAACAGCTTCGCTTTTATGTCATCCAGAGAATACTCTTTACTTCCTATTTTGTATTTTAGTTTTGTAAAAAACCCATCAATCTCCTTAACCGAGTTTTGTATTTTCATTTTTATTACAAAATCAATAACCATAAAGTTATACAGATTTATCAAAAATGCCTTCTGGAAGTTTCCATTTGTGTGGTTAACTACATCTTTATGGTTAAATTTTGAAACAACTGCCTGAAGAATTTTGTATTCAGGGGAAAGCTGTATTTTTCTATAATCAACAGAGCCTTTTCTGGCATATTGACTTATGATTTTTTTGAAAAAGTCCGAAAAATCCTGTATAAGTTGTGGTGTATCTTCAACCAAAACGGTATTTCCATTGGTATTCATTAAAAGGGTCTGGTTTAATTTCCTTTTACTTTTAGGTTTCTCTTTAAATGAATCATAAATCAGGTCTATAAATAACGCTGCACTCCACGAGAAATCCTTTGTTCCGTATCCTGTTCCTTTAAAGCAGTCAAAATACTCATAAAACCCAAATCTTATAGGCAGTTCCAGAATTGTTTTTTCAAGGTGTTCTGCCTTTTGCTTAAAACCGTATCTCTTAAGGCCATGATATATCAACCAGTTTATATTTATCCAGATTGGACCCCGCCAATAGTTATTACTTTTAAAATCTTTTTTCGTTTTGTCATAGTTTGGAATTGCAAAGCAGTTCTTTTCTCCAATCTGGCAGAAATTAAGAGAGTTAAGATGATGGAAAAGTTTTAAAGCCTGCTGGGTTGAAGCAACTCCACCAAAAAGCGGAACAAATCCTGCAGCAGTTTCAACCTCAATTAGTCTTTTGTCTATATAATCATAAGCAAAGAAAATATTTTTTTCACTGCTAAAAAGATTATCTCTTACTGCTTTTGTGGTCATGTAATACCACTCTTCCGGCTTTTTATAGTCTTCTCCAATAATATCTGCGATTTTTACCAGAGCCTCATTTGAAGCTGCCAGTATAGAGTTAAACATAGGGTCAAAAACTATAAATGGGCATTCTTTGAATATTTTTTCTTCCTGATAGTTGTTTTTTCTAAACAGGTCAACCAGATATATGTATCTGTAGTAATCCTCATCCCTTGGCCTATGTTTAGGGTCTATTATTTTGTTATCTTTTCTTTCAAAATAGGGAACTTTTACTTTGGACAGGTCTATCTTTTCCAGAACACTGTCCCACATTGGAGAATTATCCATTCCAGATTCCCAAGGATGCCTTATATAAATAAGCCCGTTGTCATCTGGATTTCTCTCAAGATAAAAATACATATGGAGCTTTATAAGTTTTGGATAAATCCACTGAAGGAATTCCTTTGCTTTTTCCTTATCAGGTGCATTTTCATATATTTTCAGTACTGCATATCCATGGATTGGGGGCTGTGTTATTCCTGAGGTCATAAATCCATCTGGAACAAGTCCTGATTTTTCAGCCTGCCAGAAATCAGGTTCAGGAAAATATCTGCCCAGATTATTCTGGTTAAAAACAATATGTGGAAGCATACCGTTTTTCCACTGGGCGTTAAACAGAGAGGTTAATTCCTTTACAGCCCTTTCAAAGTTATATCTGGAATATCCAATGGCTATAAAGCCACTATCCCAGTTCCACTGATGAGGGTATAGATGGACGGATGGAACGGTGTATTTGCCGGTCCAGTTTTTATCTAAAATCTGTTTTGCTTTATCTATATATTCTTTTAGAGGCATGGCTTTACACTATATCAACGGATTTTTCACCCTTCGCCAGCTCCCCTATCACAAAGAACTTTTCTCCCAGTTCCTCCAATATTTCTACTGTTTTATCCTTTTCCTTTGCTGGAACCACAAGTATTAAGCCTATGCCCATATTAAATGTCCTGAACATCTCTTCTTCAGGAACATTTCCTTCTTTTTGTATCCATTTAAACACAGGTAATATTTCCCAGCTTCCCTTCTGGACAACAGCTTTTAGACCATCATTTATAACCCTTATTAGATTACCTGGAATTCCGCCTCCTGTAATATGAGCTATAGCATGTATATCAACTTTTTCGGCAAGGGACAGAACAGTTTTTACATATATCTTTGTCGGTGTTAAAAGTTCTTCACCAAGTTTTTTACCAAACTCTTTTATATACATATCGTAAGAATAGCCTTTCATTTCTATCAGTTTTCGGACAAGGGAATATCCGTTACTGTGAACTCCTGAAGAAGCAATGCCAATCAGGATATCCCCTTCTTCTGTTTTTGAACCATCAAGCATTTTTTCCCTTTCAACAACACCAACAGCAAATCCTGCAAGGTCATATTCTCCTTCATCATACATCCCTGGCATTTCGGCAGTTTCTCCACCTATCAGTGCACATTCTGCCTGTTTGCAACCCTCTGCTATTCCTTTCACAACATCAACGGCAACTTCTGGCTTTAACTTACCTGTGGCAAAATAATCAAGGAAAAATAAAGGTTTTGAAGTGGTAGTTACAAGGTCATTAACACACATTGCAACAAGGTCTATACCGATTGTATCGTGTTTATCAAGTATCTGGGCTATTTTCAGCTTTGTTCCGACACCATCTGTTGAAGAGGTTATCACAGGTTCTTTATATTTTGCGATTTCCAGCAGATATGCCCCTGCAAATCCACCTATTGGGGTAATAACATTTTTGTTAAATGTTTCTTTTACAAATCCTTTTATCTGCTGGACAAATTTATCTGCCTTTTCTATATCAACCCCTGCATCCTTATAACTGAGCATCTTTCTTCTCCTATAAATTTTCTTCTGTAATAATTTTTAGCTGTCCTTTATCACGGATTAAATATAATACTTTGTTTACTGACTTTATTTCATCCCCTGAAAGATAAGCAAGCTTAAAGGCAATTACATAATAAGTCTGGTTTCTCCTTCTATCTAAAAATGCCTTTTTGTTTAGTATATGCACAAAAGGTTCATTATTGTTTATTGAGTAAAACTCCTTTTTAAACTGTTTCTTCAGGTTAAAAATATCC
The DNA here is from genome assembly GCF_027023985.1 of Persephonella sp. Lineage (NCBI taxonomy): Bacteria > Pseudomonadati > Aquificota > Aquificia > Aquificales > Hydrogenothermaceae > Persephonella > Persephonella sp. Next base: position 101,971 of record NZ_JALVTW010000015.1, read on the forward strand.
CCACCTGCAAATTTGAAATAAGGGGAATAAACGGAAAATATTCCATCTGTTTTGCCTTTATAAATATCTAGCAAGGTTTTCTTCCATCTATTTAAAAAATTATCTATATCCTTCCTTAGCTGTTTGTATTTTTTTTCGTCAAGCAATACAAAATTTTCTTGGATAACAACAGGAGTTTTCCCAATCCTTATATAATCTGATATTTTTGCAAAATCTTTATTTGTAAGAATTACACATCCCTTTGAGCTGAAGAATAAAGGATTTTCCTTATCTGTTGCATGTATCCAGATACCATCCCCATTCCTATGGATAATATATTTATCAAGGGCATTAGGATAATTTAATGGATAAGCACCTATTCCATAAGCAGCCGGAAGTTGACTTTTTGATTTATAGGACTTTGGAAAATAAACACCCTCAGGAGTTTTCATATCTCCAAGTTCCCTTTTGTCCCCAAATTTAAAGCCTGTAATTGCAATAGAACTATCCACTACCTCCGGAACTCCATTTTTTAATTGAACTACAATTAATTTTTGTTTTGATTTGCTTACAACTATAGCCCTTTCCATAGGTGGAAGATAAATAACGTTTCCGTATAAAAGCTCTTTAGCTGAAGTCAGTGATATCAGAAGTAAAAATGCTAATAAATACCTCATATCCCGAAAAACTTAACCAGAATAAACATAATTATCCAGGTATAAATCCCTGCAATAATATCATCGGCCATAACTCCTAAACCTGAAGGAAGTTTTTCAAACATTTTGATTGGCGGAGGTTTGAGGATATCAAAAATTCTAAAAAGAACAAAAGCTATTAAAAGATGCTGCCATGAAGGATAAAAACCTATCATTGAGACCATATAACCTGCTATCTCATCAATAACAACATACTCAGGGTCTTTGTCCTTGAATGTTTCAACAACAACTGTAGAAGCCCATATACCAATAAGAAAAACTGCAAGAGTTATAAAAATCTCATTCCACAGCTGATACTGTCCACCTCTTGTCCAGTAAATAAGAATTGGGAATATACCTACCAGCGTTCCAATAGTCCCAGGGGCAATAGGAATTTTACCAACAAACAGCCCTGTGGCAAGCATGAAAGCAACCATAGTTTTAAAATCTTCTGGAGCCTGTTCCTGAGGAGTTTGATTTTGTGTGTTTTCCTGCTGCTGAACTTCCTGTTTTTCCACTTTTCCTCTCCTGAAAACCAGTTTTGAACTAAGTAATTATAACCATAAAGTTGATAAAAAATTTTTTAAGATTTAAAATTTATAACACTGTTTGAAAAAAATTCTGGAAAGGATGGAGAGGCGATATGTCCTGGATAAGTCTTGATAAATTAAACAAGTTAAAGGAAAAATTTGATTACCTCCAGATAAATGAAAACGACAAAGGTTTTCACTCTGTAAATGTCCCAAAAGAAAATCTAAAAGATTTTTTAAAATTCCTCAAATCTGATCCTGAATATAGCTTCAAAATGTTCATAGATTGGACAATTATAGACCACGGGGTAAAAGCAGACCCAAGATTTGAGGGTGTATTAATCCTATTTTCCCCTGAGCACAAAGAAAGAATAATCGTAAAATCCTGGGCTATAGATGAAACTCTCCCAACATTGACAGATATCTGGCCAGGTGCCAAATGGGCAGAAAGGGAAGCCTGGGATATGTTCGGTATAAAATTTGAAGGCCATGAAAATCTGGTAAGAATGTTTATGTGGGAAACTTACCCATATCACCCCCTTAGAAAAGATTTCCCATTAAGGGGACATGAAGAGGTTGAACTACCATCTCTTAACGAAAAAGAGAGAATGGACCAGCTTGAAGGCCTCCAAAACTACTCCAGAATGCATACAGCCCTGCCGACACTTGAAGACCTTGAAATAACCCAGAAAAAAAGAATGCCAAACAAAAAATCCCAGGTTGTTTTAAACTGGGGTCCTCTCCATCCAGGGACACACGGAACAATCTGGTTTTTATTCGATATGGAAGGTGAGTATGTTCAGGAGTGCGACATCATCATCGGGCAGCTCCACAGAGGTGTTGAAAAACTGGCAGAAAATATGAATGTTCAACAGATAATTCCTTATACAGACAGAATGGACTATATCGCCTCAATGAATGAAAACCATTCTGTATGTGTTGCAGCAGAAAAACTCCTCGGTATCCACGAGAAGATTCCTGAAAAAGCAAAATATATCAGAACTATGCTTGCCGAGCTTTCCAGAATAAACTCACACCTTCTCTGGCTTGGAACTTATGCCCTTGACCTGGGTGCCCTGACAATGTTCCTCTATACATTCAGGGAAAGGGAAAAAATAATGGATATATTTGAGGGTATCTCAGGTGCAAGGTTTACTATAAACTACTTTAGGGTAGGCGGTGTTTACGCAGACCTACCTTACGGTGCTTTAGACGCTATTGAGCATTTTATAAAAGATTTCCCAGCCAGATTAGGTGATTATGAAACACTTCTCACAAGAAATAGAATATGGCTCAAAAGAAATATAGACGTCGGAATCATTACAGAAAAAGATGTTTATGATTACGGTCTTACAGGTGCAGTGGCAAGAGCTTCCGGTGTTCCTTATGATCTTAGAATTATAGACAAATATGATGCTTACGGTGAAGTTGAGTTTGATGTGCCTGTTGGAGAAAAAGGAGATTCTTACGACAGATATCTGGTCAGAATTGAGGAAATGAAACAGTCTGCAAGGATTGTTGAACAGTGTATTGAAAAACTGAGAAAGATGTCAAAGAATGACCCATTCTTCTATGAACCGGAAGATAAAAAGATGAAAATAACAATAGATGGTAGAGGAACAAAACTGTTCAAAGGTGAAGTTTACGCAGGAGCAGATAATCCAAGGGGTGAACTTGGGGTATATATATACATGCCCAAAGATGGTATAAAACCACACAGATTTAGACTTAGATCCGGTGCTTTTTATAACCTGCAGATATTCCCAAAACTTATGATAGGAAGACCTATTGCAGATGCTATAACAATCCTTTCAACAATTGACCCGGTTGTTGGGGAAACAGACAGATAGGAGGCTAAAGATGGGGATCAAAAAAGTTGGATTAAATAGAAACGTTCAGCCTCAAACCATAGCTGAGAAAATATTTTTCCTTGATTTTATGAAGGGGCTGAAAACAACCATAAAACACCTGTTTAGAAAAGTAATTACAGTGGATTTTCCTTTTGAACTGGTTGAACCTGCACCAAGATTTAGAGGTGTTCACGGTCTTAGAAATGTTGACGGAACAGAAAAGGATGATTTCCAGGCATGGGTCAAAAAGCTGAAAATCAAGCCTCCTGAAATGGGAGAAACCAGATGTATTGCATGTAAATTCTGTCAGGCTGCATGTCCTGTTCCTGAAATTTTCATAATCAAAGCAGAAAAACTTGATGTTCCTGAAGACCATCCACATCATGGCCTAAAGGTTCTAAGCCAGTTTGATATGGATTTATCAAAATGTATGTTCTGTGGACTATGCACACTGGCATGCCCAACAGTATGTATCATCCACACAGATATATATGACCTGTCATCTTATACAAGAAGAGGATGGGTATTAAATAAAGAAACCCTTTCAAAAATTGCTGATGATTTTATAGCAAGAAGAGGAAAAGAAAAATACGACGATAAATCAGAGTGGCCAGACTGGCAGAAAATCTGGGATGAAGCTGACGCTGCAAGAGCGAAAGCATGGGATAATAACCCACCAAAACTTGGACCAAACTACGCAGACCAGCAATAAAAAACAGGGGATTTTCTATCCCCTTTCTTTGCTTTATAATATTTCACCTTAATTTCTAATTGGTGGTTCTTTTATGAAACTCACAGGAAAAGAAGAGCTTATATCAATAATCAAAGATAGAATAAAATCTGAAGGGAAAATCTCATTTAGGGATTTTATGGATATAGCCCTTTATTATCCGGAACTGGGATATTACACATCACCTGAGGAAAAAATAGGTGGTTTTGGAGACTTTTTTACAGCTTCTGAGCTTGATAGAGCCTTCGGAGAGCTACTTGCAAAACAGTTTGTAGAAATATACAACAAACTCAAAACAGACAAATTCCAGCTTGTTGAACTTGGGGCAGGTAAAGGATATCTGGCCTATGATATTCTGAACTACCTAAAATCCTATCATCCGGATATCCACCAAAAAACCGAATATATAATCATTGAAAAATCTCCATACCACATCCAGACCCAGAAGAAATTACTCTCAGAATTTGAAAATGTAAAATGGGTTCAGGACATAATAGATTTTGAAGATGAAAGTATCACAGGTGTTATTTTTTCCAATGAACTGTTTGATGCCTTTCCTGTTCATCTAATTAGAAAAATAAAAAGTAAAATCTATGAAGTATTTATAACCCTTGATGAAAATGATGAAGTTAAGGAAGTTCTGGAAGAAGCAAACGAAGATATTCTCAGATATCTAAAGGAGTTAAATATTAATCTTCCAGAAGGCATGCAGACAGAAATAAATCTGGATGCTGTAGATTACATCAAAAAAATAGGCAGAAAACTAAAAAAAGGATATGTAATTACCATAGATTATGGATATCCTTCTGCAGAGCTTTATAAACCATACAGGATGAGGGGAACACTCCTATGTTATTACAGGCATAGATACTCTGAAAACTTCTATGAAAATGTAGGAATGCAGGATATAACATCCCACGTTAACTTTTCCGCATTAAAGTATTACGGACATGTTGCAGGCTTAGATTTTACAGGTTTTACCGACCAGGCACACTTTTTAACAAATCTGGGGTTAATGGATATATTCGCACAACTGCAGGAACAAAATGATATAGAATCTTATGAGCGATTAAACAGACTAAAAACCCTTGTTCTTCCAAAAGGAATGGGAGAAAAATTTAAGGTTTTAGTCCAGCATAAAAATGTAGAAAATCCACAAATTCAAGGACTTGAAATGCTCCCTTACGCCAGCGATAGATATAAACTCTGATTTACAATAACCGAATATTAATTTATGGTTTTATTAAAAACAGTTTTAAAAAACTTGGTTCCAAAAGATATAGAAATTAAAAAAATAACAGATGAAAATATATCTGAGGATATAAAGGTCGCATATATATCAAAATCTGTTACTTTGCAGCAAATAGACAGAATATTCCAAAAAGCAAAAATTATTGGAATTTCCACACAGGACAAAAATCTTGAAAACTATATCAAGCAAAATTTTAATTTACTTTTGACCATCAACACAGATAAAGAGAATATTATTGTTTTTTCAAAATTCCATAAAACAACTAACTTTATAAAACCAATAATTTCTATATGTATTCCCTCTTATAACAGAAAAGAAGTTGTTTTAAAAGCTGTTTCTCTCTGGAATACTCAAAAAAATATCTCACCTGATATATATGAAATAATAATAGTTGAAAATGGCTCAGATTTATTATCTGAAGAGGACTTTAAAGAATACAAGAATATAAAACTACTTAAAATCCCCGAAGGGAATATAGGACTTGCCAGGAAAATAAGTGTTGAAAAAGCTTCCGGGGAATTTTTACTTCTTGTTAATGATGATACTTACCCCTCCGAAGACTTACTTATAAAGCACCTTACATATCAGCTTCTATTTTCAAAAGAAAAAATAGCCATTTTAGGTAAATTTTTACTTCATCCTGATTTTATAAAAGACAAAAAAAGCCAAGTTATAGTTGAAAACTGTCTTGATTTTTCGCAAAACTGTCTAAAAGATGGAACAATTATAAACGATATAGCTTTTTTCGTAACAAATAACTTATCAATTAGAAAAAAATATGTATTAAAAGCTGGAAATTTTTCAGAAGAACTTAAAAGAGGCGGTGAGGATAGCGAATTAGGTTATAAATTTTTCCAAAAAGGAGGAATAGTTTTATTTAAAGAAGACTTAATTGCATACCATTACCACAATTACATAAAAAACCTTGATAAAATTATGTTTAACAGAGGAATAACATCTGCACATATGATTTCAAAAAATGAAAAATTTTATAAAGATTTTTATGAAAAAAACATACAGCATATAAACCTAATGTTTAAAACCATTAATACAATCAATTTAAAAAGATTTGAGGAAGCCTTTTCTAAAAAATTTCTTCACTATCTATACTATAGATACAAACATCAATACTACAGAGGGTTACTTAAAGGATTTTTTAAGTATATAAACCCTGTTAAATTCCGCAGATTTTTTTCTATATATAAAAATCCCCCGATTATATCTATTTTTGTAAGCATAGATAAAAATAACTACAAAAATTTGAAAGTATTTGTAAAATCCCTATTAAAACAAACTTATTCTAACTGGGAACTAATAGTAATAACAAAAAACAATATAGAAAAAATAGATAAATTACTAAATAAATTAGTTCCACAGAATAAATACATACTAATAAATAATGGCTCAAACATGAGTAAATCTGACATAAAAGGCAAGTATGTGGCACTTTTAAAACCAGATAATGTTTTAATGCCCTATTACATTGAATCAATAACTAAATTTTATTCCATATCAGATACACCCATTATTTATGGTGATTATATTGATGGGCAAAATGTAAAAGTAAATCCAATTTTTGAAAATATAGAAGATTACCTGAAGTTTTATTCAGAAGGAAATATTTTAATACCTGAAACTTTTGTATTTAAGAGAAAAATTTTATTAAAAAATAATGTGGAATTAAGTAATATATCCCAAATGATACCATCACTATTTATCAAATATTTACCGGAGAAAATAGATTTACCTCTTATTATACTTTCTAAACCAATAATTCAAGACTGGTATGAAATTTATTCTAATATAAATCATTTAATATTTTTAGAAACAGAAAAAATAAAATATTTATTGAAACTCTTACAGGCCATCCTTAATAGTAATTCAGGAATTTTCCGTGAAAAAGCTTTAAAAGCAATTATCAATGATATTAAAAACATATCCTCTGACAAAGAACTAATTCATTTTTTAAAACAGATTGAATCAAAACTAAGTAATGTATAATTATTAATTCCTAAATTCTTCAAAATGGAGAAAGTATGTTAGAAACCCTTCTTATGTCCATTGTTATTTTGGGAATAGGTAGTTTTTCTCTGTGGTATGCAGGCAGACTTGCACTTATAAGAAGTATTACGCTGAAAAAAGCATTCATAATAACATTAATTGGATATGTTGGTATCGGAGCAGCAAGGGCTGTTTTGATATATGCAGGATACTATAAGCCGGGAATGTTATGGCTTCCTATATTAATAGGACTTCTAATTGAGGGTATTCTTGTCCATCTATTTTTCAGGGAAAATTTATTAAAAACGGTTATAGCAGTTGTTGCAGGATTTATAATAACAGTTGTTTTGATATTACCTGTTTTTGTTATAGCAGGCGGCTTATGGACTTATTTCAATATGCCCAGAGGTTGACAGCTTTATAATTTTCCATATTATATTGGCAAAATACCATTAAAATAAAAAAGAGCCATGATAATAGAACTAAAAGAAAAATTAGAAGAGCTTACAAATAGGTTTGAAAATATAAAAGAAATACTTAAACCTGAAGAGTTAGAAGGGGAACTCAGCAAGCTTGATAACCTGATGGGGCAGTCTGATTTCTGGGAAGACCAGAAAAAAGCACAGGAAATAGCAAGTAAGAGGAACTCAATTGCAAACAAATTAGAAGAAATTAGATCTGTAGATAAAAAACTTTCAGATATTGATGAGTATATCCAGCTTCTTGAAATGGAATATGATGAGGATACAGAAAAAGAAATAGAAAAAGAACTTGAAGCTCTTGAAAAAGAAATAGACAGACTGGAAACAGCCAGCTTGTTATCTGGAGAGTATGACTTTAAAAATGCAATCCTTACCCTTCAGGCTGGTTCAGGCGGTGTAGAAGCTTGCGACTGGACAGAAATGCTTCTAAGGATGTATCTCAGATGGGCAGAAAAAAATGGCTTTGAAATAGAAATGGTAGATTATCAGCCTGATGATGTTGCAGGTATAAAAAGTGCAACCCTTATAATAAAAGGTCCTTATGCTTATGGATATCTGAAAGGAGAGCAGGGGGTCCACAGACTTGTAAGAATTTCCCCATTTGACTCAAACAAAAGAAGACATACATCTTTCTCTGCCGTTTCTGTAATACCAGAAATTGGGGAAGATGTTAAAGTTGAGATTAAAGAGGAAGACCTGAGAATAGATACATTCAGAGCCTCAGGAGCAGGTGGACAGCACGTTAACACAACAGACTCAGCTGTTAGAATAGTCCATATCCCAACAGGAATAACGGTATCCTGCCAGAGCGAAAGGTCTCAGATACAAAACAGGGCAAAAGCAATGCAGATGCTAAAAGCCAAGCTCTATCAATATGAACTTGAAAAACAAAAGGAAAAACAAAAAGAGCTGGAAGGTGAGAAAAAGGATATAACATGGGGTAGTCAGATTAGATCTTATGTTTTCCATCCATACCAGATGGTAAAAGACCTGAGAACAGGCCATGAAACAGGAAATATTCAGGCTGTTATGGATGGTGAACTTGATGAATTTATTGAAAGCTATCTAAAATGGAATGCAAATCAACAAAATCATAAGGAATAGTATGGAAAAAGCAATAATCCTTGTATCAGGTGGAATGGACAGTGCCACACTTCTGTGGCTTGCAAAAGAAAAATTTAAAGAAGTATATGCAATCTCTTTTGATTACGGTCAAAAGCACAGAGTAGAACTTGATTTTGCAAAAGAGTTAGCCAAAGAAGCAGGAGTTAAAAAACATTTTATAGTAGAAGTTCCACACCTAAAAGGAATAGAAGGTTCAGCCTTAACAGACCAAAATATAGAAATCCCATCAGAAAGCTATCCAGATGAACCTCCAATAACAACAGTTCCGATGAGAAATCTAAACTTTCTTGCAATAGCTGCCTCATTTGCAGATGTATACGAAATAGAAACAATAGGTATAGGAATACACTCTGTTGATAGCCCGTATCCAGATTGCAGAGCAGAATTTGCATCGGCAGCGGAAGCAGCGATAAATGCCTCATCAATAATGGTTGCAAAGAAAAAGAACAGAATAACCGTCTGGACACCATTTTTAGGAATGACAAAAGCCGATGTCCTGAAAACAGGCATAGAGTTAAGCGTTCCATATGAAAAAACCTACTCCTGTTATAAAGGCACTATTCCACCGTGTGGCGAATGTGCAACCTGTCAGCAAAGGGAAGAAGCATTTGAAGAACTGGGATTAACAGACCCATGGAAAATAAAAAGAGAAGGTAAATAAATGGCAAAATCAAAAAAAATTGTAATTGTAGAATCTCCAAAAAAGGCAAGGGAGATACAAAAATTTTTAGGTAAGGAGTATTCTGTAAAGGCAACAATAGGTCACTTTAAAGACTTACCAGAGAAAGAAATGGGCGTTGACCTTAAAACATTTAAACCAAAATTTGTAATAAAATCAAAAAATCATAAAAAAATACTCTCCGAACTTAAAAAATTAGCAGAAAATGCAGAGGTTTATATAGCAACTGACCCGGATAGAGAAGGATATGCCATCGGATACTTTATGTATGACGAGCTTAAGAAAAAAGCAAAAGAGATTAAAAGGGCAGAATTCCATGAAATCACTCCAAAACATATAAAAGAAGTAATTAAAAAAGCCCCTAAATTTGAAGAAACTAATTTTGGCCTGTTTGATGCCTTTTTAGGCAGAAGGGTGGGAGACAGAATAGTCGGTTATATATTATCACCTGTCGCCTCAAAGGAAATAGGCGGAAGGTTTAGTGTAGGAAGAGTCCAATCCCCTGCTGTCAGACTGGTTGTTGAGAGGGAAAGGGAAATTCAGGCATTTAAACCAACCCCTTATTATGTCCTATCTGCAATTTTAGAAAAAAACAACATAAACTTTACAGCATTTTATGAAAAACAAAGAATTGAAGATAAAAAATTAGCAGAGAAAATATTCAATGATATAAAAACAGAAGATACCGCAGCAGTAGTTGATATAACAAAAAAGCAAGTAAAACAATCTCCAAAACCACCATTTACGACTTCTGTCTTACAGCAAACAGCAAACTCACAGCTGAGATTTTCCCCTGAAAAAACAATGATGCTGGCACAGGATTTATTTGAAAACGGTCTCATTACATACCACAGAACAGATAGCGTCAGAATATCAGATGAAGCAATTAAAAATATCAGGAAGTTTATAAAAGAGCAGTTCGGGGAGGAATATCTACCTCCAAGAGCCAAAAAATACAAATCAAAAAACACACAGGCAGATGCCCATGAGGCAATAAGAATAACTAACTTTGTTCCTCTGGAAAAACAAAAACAACTTGTTCAGGAAAAAGGTCTAACAGAAGACCATTTCAAATTGCTTAAGCTAATATACCAGAGAACAATAGCTTCCCAGATGAAAGAGGCCATTTATGAAAGGACAACAGCCTTATTTGATATCAAAGGATACAGATTTAAAACAACCGGTTCTGTTTTAAAATTTGACGGATACAAAAAGCTTTATAACATAGAAGACAAAGAGGAAACCCAGCAACTTCCACCACTAAAAAAAGGAGAAAAAATCAAAAAAGTTGACCAGAAACTTGAGGAAAAATGGACAAAACCCCCTCCAAGATACACAGAGGGTTCACTGGTTAAAAAGCTTGAGGAACTGGGAATAGGAAGACCTTCCACCTATGCAACAATTATGAAAACAATCAAAGACAGAGGCTATGTTGTAAAAGAAGGAAATGCTCTTAAGCCTACACAGGCAGCCTATGAGCTTATAGACTATCTGGACAAAAAATACCACTGGGTTGTGGATTATGATTTTACAAAAAAAATGGAAGAATTCCTTGATTACGTGGAGCAAAGGAAAAAAGACTGGAAAGAGTTTGTAAAACAGCTATACGACAAAACCCAGTCCTCCCAGAAGGCAGTAATATCCAAAAAGATGCTTGATTATGCCCTTGACCTCGCCAAAAAACACGGAAAAGACATATCTGATATACTGGACAACCCAGAGGAGCTGAAAAAATTCATAGATCAGCACAAAGAAACAAAACCAACAGAAAAACAGATTGCTTACGCAAAATCCCTTGCAGAAAAAACGGGAATTCCACTGCCGGAAGATGTTTTAGAGGATAAAGAGAAAATCAAAAAATGGATAAACAAAGCAAAAAAAGAAGCTATGAAAACCTACCAGCTTTCTGAAAAACAAAAGGCCATACTAATTAAAAACGGAAAAGAAGACCTGATTGATAAACCGGAAAAAGCATTAAAATGGCTTGATAGTTATTTCAAAAAAATGAGAAAAAAATAAAAAAGGCGGGTCTGTTGCAGACCCGCAGGAAATGGAGGGGAGGGAGGGGGATGCTAACTTAGGGTGATATTAATATATAAATATATTCACTTAGTAGGAAGGATTTTTATCATAATAACCGATAAAAGATAATAAGAAACATAAAAT
>NZ_JALVTW010000016.1 GCF_027023985.1 Persephonella sp.
GCTTTATATATGGCTTATAGAAAATAATAGTAATTAAAATAGACAGAATAATGACATTTAGGAAAGGTTCAAAAAGAAGATATCCTAAAAAAAGTAGAAAAGATAGGAAACCGAAAAAGAAAAAGTTTCCTATCTGCTCATTGAAATTCAATTATCTTTAATTATTCTTCTCCTTTCTTAAGTGCACCAGCAACAAAAGCAACAATAGCTGTTAAAATCGCAAAAGCTGTCATGATGATAAATGCAAGCCATGGTCCCATCTTAATCTCCTCCAGATATGATTTTATATCTTATATATGCCCGAGTTAATTATTTACTCTATATTATTTCCTGTATATCAGTCAAGTTTAACTTTCTAATATTTTTAATGCTTCGTCAACAGTGGCGTTTTCATGAACTATTTTAGAAAGTGCTTTTGTGATTTTCGCTACGTCGTCATGTTGGAATACATTTCTTCCCACAGATAATCCTGCACATCCTGCTACTACAACAGCATCGTAAATCATCTGGAGAAGTTCTCTATCTGAATTCACCTTTGGACCTCCCGCAATAACAACAGGAACAGGACAACCTTCAACAACTTTTCTAAAGCTTTCAGGGTCTCCTGTATATGGAACTTTTACAATATCTGCCCCCAGTTCTGCTCCAAGTCTTGCGATATGTGCTATTGCATCAGGGTCAAATGGATTTTTAACCTCTGGCCCTCTGTAATAAAGCATTGCAACCAGAGGCATCTGCCATTCAAGACATGCCTTTGAAACAGCTCCGAAATCTTTTAACATCTGTTTTTCATCTTCTGCACCAATATTTACATGTATAGAAACCCCATCTGCACCCAGTTTTATAGCTTCTTCCACCGTGCAGACAAGGACTTTATCATTTTTGCGGAGGGAAAGGTCTGTTGATGCTGACATATGGATTATAAGACCAACATCTTTTCCTTTTCCTCTGTGTCCCTGTTCAACAATACCTTTATGCAAAATTATTGCGTTTGCTCCACCTTCTGCTATTTTTTCAACAGTTTCTTTTATGTTGATTAATCCTTTCATTGGTCCTGAACTAACCCCGTGATCCATAGGCACAATAACAGTTTTTCCTGTGTCCCTGTTCATGATTCTTTCCAGTCTGACCCTTTTACCGATACCCAATTTTTCCCTCCTGAAACACTTTTATATAATTTTACCTAAAATAAATCCTAAAATAAAAGCAATTATCACGGCAATAATTAGTTTTGTGTTATTTCCTGATGGTTTCTGGCCTAAATAACCACCTGTTTTCCTTTCTCTTATGTAATCTCTGTCATATAGTCCCATTACTCAACACCTTCCTGTTTAACAGTAATATTTTCTTTATTTTTCATTACCTCAAGCTCAATCTTAAGCTCTTCTATTTTTTTGTCTTTTTCTTCCAATTGTTGTCTGCATTTTGCCAGTTCTTTTTCTGTACTCTTTAGGTTTCTGCTTAACTTCATTTTGTCTATCTTGTAAGCTATCCAGTCGGTAATGGCAAAAATTATGATTAATGCTGCTCCGATTATAATACTGGCAATTATGATAAGTGCCAGAGGTATTTCAGGGGTTTGAAGTGTCGGAAGTATCTTAACAGATACATTTGGGGATGTGTTCATAGAAACAAAATAGGCTACAGCCAATAAAATAATAAGCCATAATATTAATTTAATTTTGTTCCACATTTTTTATTCTCCTTTTAACTGCTCAATGGCATTTTTAAGTTTATTGTATATATCTTTTAAATCCTGTGAAATTACTTTAACCTCACCAATCACAGGCATAAAATTAGTATCTCCATTCCATCTTGGAACAATATGATTGTGCAGATGGTCTTCCAGTCCGGCTCCGGCAACTCTACCAAGATTATATCCCAGATTAAACCCATGGGGATTTAAGGCTTTTTGTAAAGCTTTTATACCAAGTTGTGTGAGCTGTGATATTTCGCAAAGGGTCTCCCTATCCAGTGCTGTGTAATCTCCTATATGCTCATAAGGAACAACCATAAGATGACCAGCGTTATACGGATAAAGGTTCATTATGATAAATGCTTTTTCCCCTCTGTATAAAACCAGTCTTTTTTCATCTTCTTCCGGATTTTTTGCAGCTGCACATAAAAAACATTCTTCCATCTTGTCGTAGGTTTCTATATACTGACTCCTCCACGGAGAATAAAGCCTTTCCATAATTCCTCCTAAAAACCACTTTTTATTTATTATAAATCAATAAAAACTTTTGAAATTTAAAAGTCTAAAAGCTTCTGATTTATTTGGAATATTGGCTTGATATCAAAATTTTATCTCCAAGAATTTACATTTTTCGTTTTTGAATTATAATAATCTAAAAACGAATTTTTGTGGAAATGAAATTCATAAACAGAGAAAAAGAAATAGCAACTTTAGAAAAAGAATATCAAAACAAAAAATCTTCTTTTGTTGTTATATATGGAAGAAGAAGGGTTGGCAAAACAACTCTTATTGAAAAATTCATACAGGATAAGTTAGCTATATATTTTCTTGCAGATTTACAAAATGAAAACCTTCAGATAGAAAGATTCAAAAATGTTGTTGCAGAGGCTTTAAGAGACGAGATTTTAAAATCCTTGCAAATAAATGATTGGGAAACTTTATTTAAGTATATTTTCCAAAAAAAATACAGCCAAAAACTCATAATAGCTATAGATGAATTCCAATATCTTGCGAAAGTAAACAGGGCAATTCCTTCTATTTTTCAGAGAATCTGGGACAATATTTTAAAAAATGAGAATGTAATGTTAATTCTTTCAGGCTCTTTAATAAGCCTCATGTATGATATTGTCTTAAGTTACTCAACTCCTTTGTATGGTAGAAGAACGGCACAAATAAAGCTTCAACCTATGGATTTTTTTGATTTTAAAAAATTTTTCTCTTTAAGGGATAACAATACTCTTTTACAGTTTTATAGCGTTATAGGTGGTATTCCTAAATATATAGAGTTTTTCAGTGAAGACAAAAATATTTTTGAAAACATAAAAGACAATATATTAGATAAGAATAGTTTTCTATATGAAGAACCTAAATTCGTTTTAAAAGATGAAGTAAAGGAACCTATAACCTATTTTTCCATACTCCAGATAATAGCTCAGGGAGAACATAAAATTGGAAAGATAGCCTCCAGGCTGGGAATACAAACGCAAAATTTGACATCTTTTATTGAAAAACTGATAGACCTTGAAGTAATAAAAAGGGAAGTTCCTGTTACTGAAGAAAATCCTGCAAAAAGTAAAAAAGGTCTTTATTTCATAAAGGATAATTTCTTTAATTTCTGGTTTAGATATGTTTTCCCTTATCAGAGTTATCTGGAAACAGAAAGATATAATTTTGTTCTTGATAAGATACAATTGGAGTTTAATTACTATGTTTCCTTAATTTTTGAAGATGTTTGTAGAGAGTTTATATTAAGAACCGAAACATTACCGTTTGTAGTGAAAAAAGCAGGAAAATGGTGGGATAAAAATACAGAGATTGATTTGGTTGCCTTAGGGGATAGGGAGATTTTGTTTGGAGAATGTAAATACTGGGATAATCCTGTGGGATTAAATGTTCTTAATGAACTTAAGGGAAAATCAAAATATGTAGATTGGAGAAAAGGTGAGAGGAAAGAATTCTTTGCAATTTTTTCCAAAAAGGGTTTTACAGAGGAACTAAAAAAACTTGCAGCCTCTGAGGAAAACATACTTCTGTTTTCTTTGGAAGACTTTTAGTATGTCTGTCTTGGGTCAACATCAATAATTAGTTTTATATTTTTTTTACTGCACAGATTATATAACTCTTTTAATTTTTCCTTTTCTTTAAAATTCCTCATTAAGATTTGAAATCTGTTTTTTTCTCTAACTTTTGAAAAAATAGCAAAAAAAGGTCCTTCATACTCAATTGAGCTTATTTTTTCCTTTTTAATCCATTCCTGAAAAATCTGTTTTACCTTGTCCAGCTCCAGACCTTTTTTTTCAAATGTAAGCAGTATCAGCTTGCTATAAGGTGGCATATCGGTTAGTTTTCTGTTTTGTAGTTCATATTTGTAAAAAATAGAGAAATCCTTTTTATCAAGTGCTTCAAATGCTATATGTTCAGGATGATTTGTAAAAATGATATATTTAGAAGATACTTTAAAATAAGGTAAAGCAATACTCCTGAAAAAACTTTCTTCCCCTCTAAAATCCGGAATATTCAGGAAAAAATCAGGATAAATATTGATTATCCTGTCATAAATTCCAAAAACAAAATCCCTTGAGGTTACCGATGTTGTAATGGTTATACTGGCATTTTTTTCAGGGTCTATAGAAACATTGTCTCCAAACTTTTCTTTTAGTATCTTCCCAACCTTTTCTATCCCAAATCCAATCTCTTCCAGTTTATGTTCACATTCAGGACAGGTTTTTATGTAAGGATACCTTTTCTCGCATATCTCACACTGGAGATATTTTTGCTCTGCAGTTGAATGGATTTTTAAAGGAATATCACATCTTTCGCATTTAATCTCTTCCTCACATACAGGGCAGTATAAAAATGATGCATACCCTTTTCTGTTGACTATTATCAGGTTTTTTTCTTCAGGTTTAATAGCTTTTATCAGCTCTTTTTTCAGGTCTTTGTATGAAAAACTCTTAAGCGAAATCTCCGGTTTTTTATTAATATTCTTGAATATATCCTTTCTGGACAGGGATTTTGCCTTTTTGGTGTAAAGCATATAAATACTTTCAACAGAGGGGACTGTAGAGGCATAAATCAGAGAAATATCTTTTTTAACCCTGAATATCTCAAATGCCACTCTCCTTGCGTCAAATCTGGGGGTTCTGTCTGCTTTGTATGCCTGTGAGTATTCTTCCTCAATTATAATTGCTTTTAGATTTTTTATGGGTATAAATAAAGCACTATAAGTGCCTAAAACTATTTTTTTAGACGTTTCTTTCAAGCTAAACCAGATTTTAATCTTTTCTTTCTCTGTAATTGCATCGTGGTAAATAAAAACCCTTTCACCGAATATTTTTTTTAACTCTGGGTAAATTTTCTGTATAGTGGCAATATTAGGAAGAATTATAAGCAGGCTTTCCCCATTTTTTATAACTGATAGTCCAAGTTTTATATATTGTTTCAGTCTGTTTTGTGCTGTCTGGTTTTTATAAAGATATATTCCGGATTTCAGATTAATGGACTGATATTTTATTTCCGGTTGTTTAACAGATTTTTCTTCTCTGAATATAAACCTTTCTTCCTGAACAAGTCCCTTTTTGATTA
The DNA here is from genome assembly GCF_027023985.1 of Persephonella sp. Classification (NCBI taxonomy): domain Bacteria; kingdom Pseudomonadati; phylum Aquificota; class Aquificia; order Aquificales; family Hydrogenothermaceae; genus Persephonella; species Persephonella sp. The sequence goes on from NZ_JALVTW010000016.1 coordinate 5,282, forward strand.
ATGTTTTAAGAGTATTCAGTGAAAATCCAGCTTCTTTGACCTGATTTCTATCTACCTCCCCTTTTTCCAGTATAAACTCAAGGAGTTTTCTGGCTTTTTCTGATAAATGGGGGATGTCTGAAAGGGTTACAACTGCCGGACGGTATATCTTTTCTTCTGATATACCTTTTATCCAGTTTCCTGTTTTTCTGTTTAGTTTCCATCTCAGACCTTCAGGCATTGCATAATAAATGGTGGTTCCTATCGGAGATACATAATACTCTGAAATATTTTTCAGGATTTGAATGTAATCCTCAGACCATACAGGTTTTTTATCAGGTATCTGGTATATTTCTCTTATTGATTTCAGGTCTTTGTTTTCTGCAAAGCCTGTTATTATCCCTGTTAGACCTAAATTTCTAAAAGGAACAAGAACCCTTCTGCCTATTAACTCTTTGTTTTCAAGATGGTTTATATAGGAAACAGGAATTTTGTATGTAAATGTCATAAAAAGGGCTACAGGGAGAGCAACATCTACGTAAATATACTCTTTGTCATCGGCTTTCACTATAATTCTTCAATGGTAAAGTTATCATTTGTATAAATACATATTTCTGAGGCAATTTTCATTGCCTGTTCAACAATCTCTCTGGCAGACATATCTGTATTTCTATAAAGAGCAAGTGCTGCAGACCTTGCAAAATCTCCACCTGAACCTGTGGCAAGGATTGGTTCATCAGGTTCAATAACATCTCCATTACCGGAAATCAGAAACATATTATTCTTATCTGCAGCAAGTAAAACAGCTTCTAATCTCCTTAAAAATTTATCTGTTCTCCAATCTTTTGCAAGTTCAACGGCAGCTTTCAGGAGATTTCCCCTGTATTTATTAAGTTTTTCTTCAAGTCTTTCCATAAGTGCCAGTCCGTCAGCTGCAGCTCCTGCAAAACCAACAACTACTTTGCCGTCCATCAATTTTCTAACTTTTTTTGCAGAAGCTTTCATAACACTATGACCAAGGGTAACCTGTCCATCTCCGGCCATTACAGTTTTTCCGTCTTTTCTGACTACCAGTATTGTTGTGCTTCTACTTTTTTGCATACTTTTCCCCTACTATCTGTTTAGGGTCATAAAGGAAAATTCTTTTGGCAAAAAGAAATCTTTTTTCATAATAAGGTTTATGAATACTGCTTATTATAATTCTTTTCCCTGCAGATGAGGCATGTATCATCTTTCCATCCCCAACATATATTCCAACGTGGGATGGGTATCTGGCATAAGTCTGGAAGAATAAAAGGTCACCAGGTTTAAGGTCTTCTTTGTTTACAAAGACACCGTATTGAGCCTGTGCCCTTGCTGTTCTTGGAAGGTTTATACCGGCCATTGCATAAACTTTCTGAACAAATGCCGAGCAGTCCATTCCCCAGATAGACTGACCACCAAATCTGTATTGAATACCAAGCAGACCTATTGCAAACTCAACGATACTTTCCTGAAATTTTGGAGCTGGAATGCCATCATCTAACATAACGGCTTTGTATCTTTCTTTTGCGTAAGAGTATTCAGGAATATTGCCGTTATTTGAATCCAATGCAAATGCTGTGGCTGAAAGGAAAACACCGGCAGCAGCTAATAATCTCTTCATGGCCTCTAACCCTTTTTTTCATATTATAAGCTTTAAGATTACTTTTCGTAAAGCTTTTTGATATTATTAGTTTTATGAAAGAAAAGGATTTAAGACCTACATCTTCAAAGGTAAGACAGGCACTTTTTAATATTCTGTATGATGTTTCCGGAGAAAGATTTTTAGACCTGTTTGCAGGAACTGGGGAGATAGGCATAACGGCATTGAAAAAAGGTGCTGAGTTTGTTTATTTTGTTGAGAAAAACAGAAAAAGGGCAGAAGATATAAAGAAAAAAGCCTCTAAATTCTCAAAAAATTTTAAGGTGGTGCCTGTGGATGCCTTGAAATTCCTGAAAACATACAAAGACCAGCCATTTGATATTATATTTGCTGACCCACCTTACAACTACAAAGATTATGATAAATTAATAGATATGGCACTTAAAAAACTTGCTGATGGAGGAGTTTTTATTCTTGAACACAGAAGTAATAAACACTTTGGTGCAGATGAAGAAAGAAAATACGGGGACACAGTTTTGTCTTTCTGGAGAAAGTAAATGATAACAAAGATATGTGTATATCCGGGAACTTTTGACCCTGTTCATTATGGGCATCTGGATATAGTAAAAAGAGCTTTAAATATATTTGAGTATGTTGTGGTAGCTATAGCTACAAATCCAAAGAAAAATCCCCTTTTTTCAGTTGAAGAAAGGGTGGAGATGTTCAGAAAGTCTGTTGAGGATTTTGGCAAAGACAGGGTAATTATTGAGCCTTTTGATGGGCTGCTGGTTAATTTTATGAAAAAGTATGATACAAAAATAATAGTTAGAGGAGTTCGTCTATTTACTGATTTTGAGTATGAGCTCCAGATTGCAATGACTAATTACAATTTAGACCAGGTTGAAACTTTATTCCTTATGCCTTCCCAAGAACTGATTCATATAAGCTCTTCAATCGTAAAGGATGTGGCAGCCCACCACGGAGATGTGTCAAAAATGGTTCATCCTTATGTGGAGAAAAAATTAGAGGAGAAATTCCTGTGAGGGTATTGCTTGTTTTAATTCTTGTTTTTTTTGCTTCCTGTGGATATAAACCTGTGTCCTATGATATACAAAAGAAAGAGGTTTATTGTATAAAAAGGATACATTTTCCCCGTGCTGAAGCAACAGCCCTTGATGTTTTTACAAGAGCAGTTTCTGATGCTGTTATATCCTCAGGTAATATCCTTGAGTGTTCAGGTCGCACCACAAGATTTATTATCGTAAATATAAAATCTTTGAACATTTCTCCGATAGGATACTCACGGGCACAAAGGGCAAGTATTTATAAAGTTACTGTTGACCTTGATTTTATTATCCAAAACAGAAAAAATGAGGAAACATTCAGGAAAAATATTAAAGAGATTGCCCAGTATACAGGAGCAGGTCTAAGGGGAGATGTGGAGAGAAGATACGCAATTGAAGAAATCGGGAAACTTGTAAACATTAGAATTTATTCTATATTATCAAAACTATAATGGCAGAAAAAAGTATTGTTCAGCTTATTAAAAATTTTGACCTTAAAGAGCTACAGCCTGTTGTTCTTGTTTATGGGAGTGAAGATTTTTTAAAAAAACAGCTTGTTGATAAACTAAAAGAAAGAGCAGATGTCCATATTTTCTGGGGAGATGAGACTACATATTCACAGGTAAAAGAGGTCTTTGCCAGTTCATCTTTATTTTCAGATGGAAATATAGCTGTAATTTTTGATTTTGATGCATTTCTATCTAAAATCTCAAAAGATGAACAAAAGCAGTTAATAGATTTAGTTAAAAACTTTTCTTTGCCTGACAGATTTTTTCTTATTTCAAACAAAGAAAAACTCCCTGCAAAAGAGCCTTATAAAACTATTAAATCTGTTGCAGATATTGTTGTATCCCAGAAATTAACCCCTAAAGCTTTTGCAATTTCAATAAAAAAGAAGCTGGAAAGGGAAGGTAAAGAGATAGACGATGAAACATTAAAATATCTGGTATCAAAGCTAAAAAATGACCTTTGGTATGCAAAACAGGAAATAGAGAAACTTCTGCTTTATACTTCCGATAAAAAGCAAATCACAAAAGAAGATATTGATGCAGCTATAAATCCAAAGATTGAAGAAAATGTTTTTGTTTTTCTGGATAAATTTTTTGCCAAAGATAAAGATGCAGTAAGAATATTCAGGCAGCTTATAGAAACAACTCACCATCCTTTTGAGATACAATCATTACTGCTTGGTCAGATAAACAGACTGCTGTTATTCAGAACATACATAGAAAAAGGAAAACCTACAGAAACAGCATTTTCCCTTATGAATGTAAAACATCCTGCTATGAAAGGAAGCATCCAAAAACAGGCTTCCAAAACAACAACCAGAGAACTAATTCAGCTAATAAAAGACCTTTACCAGCTGGAAAAAAACCAGAAAATAAATTATCTGGACATAAATAGCTCCCTTGAGGAATTTATATTAAAAAGAGTTCTACAATGAACAATGAAACATCTTTTGAACTTAGCTTAAGACCTAAAAAGCTTAGCGAGTATATAGGACAGAAAAGAATAAAACAGCAGATAGCTGTTTTTATAGAAGCAGCAAAGAAAAAAGATGGTGTTTTAGACCATGTGCTAATTTCAGGTCCAGCAGGTCTGGGTAAAACTACACTGGCACAGGTTATAGCAAATGAGCTTGGGAAAAATATAGTTTTTACATCGGGGCCTATTCTTGAGAAAAAAGGAGATTTGGCCGGAATTTTATCCTCACTGGAAGAAGGGGATATTCTATTTATAGATGAAATCCACAGACTAAATCCTTCTGTTGAGGAGGCTTTATATCCGGCAATAGAGGATTTTAAACTGGATATTGTTATAGGAAAGGGAAATTCATCACGGAGTATCAGAATAGACCTGAGCAGATTTACCCTTATTGGAGCTACAACAAGGACAGGGATGCTAACATCTCCTTTGATTTCCAGATTTGGGATAATTCTTAATATGGAATATTACGATAACGACTCCCTTGCCCAGATAATAAAACGTTCCGCAGATATTCTTTCTATAAAAATCACCGATGAAGGAGCATTTGAAATAGCAAAACGTTCCAGAGGAACTCCCAGAATAGCAAACAGACTGCTTAAAAGGGTTCATGATTATGCCATCGTTCATGGTTCTGATATCATTGATAAAAAAATTGCAGACAAAGCCTTGACCTTTCTGGGAATAAATGAGTTTGGTTTGGATGAAACAGATATTAAGTATCTATCGGCTCTGATTGAAAAATTTGGCGGCAGACCTATAGGCCTTACAACCATATCCTCTGCAATCTCAGAAAGCAAAAACACCATAGAAGAAGTAATAGAGCCTTATCTCCTTAGAGAAGGATATATCCAGAAAACCCCAAAAGGCAGAATCCCCACCGAAAAGGCAATAAAGCTGATTAAAACAAGAGGATATATTTGAAACTTGATAAAATATCATTTCTTATCCCATAGAAAAAAATAATATAGGGAGGTAAGGAAATGAGAAAGAAAATAGCGACACTTTTAGCAGGAGCGATTTTAGTAGCGTCTTGTGGTGGAGGTGGTGGAGGAGAAAGTGCAGGGAACACAGGAACAGGAAACACAGGAGGGAGTTCAGGAGGAAGTGGAACTGCGAGTGTAAGTGGATATGCGGTTGACCCTGCAATAACAGGAACAATATCTGTGGAATTGGTTGACAGCAAAAGTATGAATCCGTTTTCTTCTTATCTTGTGGGAACATTTAGCGTAAACAATGGAAAGTTTAGTTTTAGCTATGATACAAGTAAGGTAAATCTTTCAGAATATTCATATTACAAGATATGTGTAACCAGTGGAACAGACGGGATAACAAATTTTGACTCATCTACGCCTTTATGTGATTTTTATCCTCTTGATGATACAGATGGCGGGAGTGTAAGTGGCATACTGGTATCTCCTTTAGGTTCTATCGCAGGAATTTTTGGATTGACAGATACAGAACTTTTAAACTATCTACAATCTAAAGGAGTAACTATTCCGAATTCTATAAATAGCATTGAAGAGGCAGAAACATTTATAAATCAGGTAAGGTCTGCACTTGGACTATCTGACACTGATGGATATTTCGGATGGATTGCTAAAGCCTGCGAAGATTTAAACCTTGCAAGTAAAAACAAAAGATTTGGATACAAGGTTGTAGATGCTACTAAATCAACCCCTGAAACCACATCATCAATGACAGATGCCTGCACAGTTTACGATAACGAATACAACCAAATTTCCAGTATACCTTGCCAAAAAGACCCTTCAGGCAATTTTGCTGTTGACTTATACGGAAACCTTTACGGATACAATGCTGAAACAGGAAATTATCACTACTTAATGCTACTTCCTAATGGAACATCTGACTCTATTATAGAAAGCGTTTACGGAATTCCTTGTGATACAGATAACACACCGGGAAATGGAAACGAAATATCTTTTGACTCTACTTCCGTAGAGGTTACAAGTTGTGATTTTAGCCAGTTTTCAAAAGATGGCAGAATTACTTGTAATATAAAAGGAACGACAAAACAATCAACATTCATAGCAGACACTCTACCTGCCTGTCCTTCAGATATTCAAGTAAACCAAACTTACGGAGCTACTTTTACAATCAAACCTGATTTATCAGATGTGAAATAGTATCGCAGGGGCTTTGCCCCTTAATTTTATGAAAATTATGAAACTAAAAATCTACGTCCATAATTTCCATTTTAAACCTGTTTCTCTTAATATTGTAGATGGAGAAAGGTTTAAACAGGAAGACATTCAAGGCTTAGTTGACATTCATCTAAACGGAAAAAAGCTGATTGAATATGCCTATGAGTATGATATGGAGAATAATATTTTAGATAGGGAAACCTTTCCAACCCCTTATGATGAATTTTTGCCAAACTATGCAGAATATTACTTCTTGGAGCTTGATAACCATTGCGGTGAAAAGTTAAAGCACATAGTAGAGGGATTAACCTGCACATGTCAGGTTTTTGGCTGCTGGGATTTTGAATTTATGGTTTATTTTGGTAAGCAAAATATAATCTGGTTTGACTTTAATAATTACCATAGAGAAGGAGAATATAAAAATTTTCCTATTTTTATTTTCTCAAAAGAAATTTATCAAAAAGGTCTTAAACAGCTTGAAAGTTTATTAAGAGAAAAACCACAAATTGATTGCGAGAAACAGCAGCAACGCAATTTAGAGGAATTAAAGAAGTATCTAAAAGAAACTATTCAGGAATATCTAACTGCAAAACTTGCATTGGAAAACACACCATCAAAATCTGACATTAAAAAAGCATTATCTCAACTGTCTAAAGATTTACAGCAACTTTCACGTTTTTATAATCTTTGGGGATTAGACGAAAAAAGAATAATTTTTTACCTGCAAATGCTAAGGGAACTATCCAAAGAAGAAAAAGAAAATCTCCTTTATCTGCTAAATTCTGATATAAACCAAATAAAAACAGAAATTCTCCTCAAAACTTTAAAATCAACAAGATATAAACTTCTTAAAAAAGCAGGGATATTTTAATAAATTTGCATTAAAAAACATAAGGATTTATATTTTAAGTAATATATTACTTAAAATCTTAAGGAAAAAGATGAAAACAATTACTTTAAAAACAGGAGAAGAATTTTTTGAGTATTTAGAAAACCTTAGCAAAAAATTAGGGAAACCAAAATCTCAGATTATTAGAGAAGCTGTTATTGAGTATGGAGAAAAGATAAAAAGAGAAAAAATCCATCAAAAAATGGAAAAACTTGCAAGACAGCTAAGTAAAGATAAAAACTATCTAAAAGAAATCAAAGAATTTGAAGAGTTAAGCGAGGATTTTATTGAATAAGGGTGATATATATCTGGCCAATCTAAATCCAACTAAAGGCTCAGAACTTAGCAAAGTTAGGCCTGTTATTATATTTCAGTCAGAACATCTAAAAGACCTTCCAACAGTAATAATTATTCCTTTATCAACGGATTTGAGAGATAACTGGTTTCCATTAAGAGTGAGAATTCCCAAAAGAGGAAAACTTGAAAAAGATAGTGATGCTGTCGTGGAACAAATCAGAGCTATAGATAAAAGCAGAATTATAGGAAATCCCATAGCCTCTTTGTCAAAAGAGGAATTAAGTCTCTTAGATGAGGCTGTTTTATTTGTCTTAGGAGTTAAATAATTTAACCCCTTTCCTCCCTCATTGAAAAATAAAAACATATTGTATATATTTTATTACCATTTAATAAAATCAAACGATGTTTGATTTGAAGGAGGAGCAATGGCAACAGCAGTAGAAAACAGACAAGAGCAGTTAATAGAGAAGATAAACAGGCTCAGAAAAGAAAAAAATGCGATAATTCTGGCACACTACTACCAGAGAGGTGAAATACAGGATATAGCTGATATAGTTGGTGATTCTCTGGAACTGGCAAGAAGAGCACAGGAAACAGATGCAGATATTATAGTTTTTGCCGGTGTTAAATTTATGGCTGAAACTGCAAAAATCCTGAACCCAGAGAAAAAAGTCCTCCACCCTAACCCTGAAAGCGGCTGTCCGATGGCAGATATGGCAACTTATGAAGGAGTCAAAAAACTGAAAGAAGAGCATCCAGATGCTATGGTTGTTGCTTATGTAAACACAAACGCAGATGTTAAAACACTGGCAGACGTGATAGTTACCTCCAGAAATGCTGTCAAAGTTGTTAAAAAATTAGATACCCAAAAAATTATATTCGTTCCTGACCAGTTTTTAGGTTCTTTCATAGCCCAGCAGGTTCCGGAAAAAGAGTTTATTCTGTGGAAAGGTTTCTGTCCTCCACACTTTAATCTTACACCAGACCAATTACTTGCCTTAAAAGAAAAATATCCTGATGCAAAAATAGCAGTTCACCCTGAATGTAATACCGAAACTGTGAAAATTGCAGACTTTGTGGGTAGCACATCCCAGATAATTGAATTTGCAACAACCTGTGATGCCCAGAATGTTATTATCGGAACAGAGGTAGGACTGAAACACTGGCTTGAAAAGGTAAATCCAAACAAAAATTATATATTCCCTGTTAATGCAGATTACTGCGGGACAGTCCACTGCTGTGATATGAAGAAAAATACATTAGACAAAATTGCAGATGTTTTAGAAAAAGAAACTAACGAAATTGTTTTACCACCGGATATTATAGAAAAAGCAAGAAAACCACTTGAGCGTATGCTTTCAATAGTATAAAAAAAGCCTCCTTTAAGGAGGCTTTCCTTCTTAATATTTTCTAACCGTTGGATCTATATAATCACTCCAGGCAAGAATACCACCCTCAACGTTTTTCACATTATCAAACCCATGTTGAAGGAGCCATAATGTTGCCTGAAGGCTTCTGTTTCCACTTCTGCATAAAACATAAATAGGCTTGTCCTTTGGAAGCTGGTTAACAACAGAAGGCAGTTTCATAAGAGGAACAAGCATAGCCTCTTTTTCTTTAATTCTGGAAAAGTTATACTCCTGAGGTTCTCTCACATCAAGGAGAACAAAATCCTCTCCCTTATCAATCTTTTCCTTAAGTTCCTGCACAGAAATGTGAATTTTGTTATAGGTATCTCTGTCTAAAAACAATCTCTTTCCTCCTTTTGATTTTATTTAAATAATATAATATCAATATGTGCAAATATTTTTATGACATAAATCTACCTGTGATGATTGTCATTTCCAGAAATAGCTTAAATTGATAATATTTATTAACAAACCTTTTAAACAGGAGCGAAAAATGTTTGAAGCAAAACAAAGAGAAGTAATAAAAGTTCCAGATAGAGTTAAAAGAGCCCTCAGGGAAATTTTGGGTCCTGAAAACTGCCTTGATGATGAGATGGATAGACTTCTGTATTCTTATGATGCAACCAGAATAAAAATGCTTCCTGACCTTGTTGCTATCCCTCAAAATCAGGAACAGGTTCAAAAAATAGTCCAGATATGTTATGAAGAAGGTATTCCTGTTACTCCAAGGGGAGCCGGTTCAGGATACACAGGAGGAGCCCTCCCTGTAAAAGGCGGCGTTGTTGTTTCCTTTGAAAAAATGGACAAAATTCTGGAAATAGATGAAGATAACGCTATAGCAAGGGTTCAGCCGGGGGTTATAACATATAGACTCCAGAAAGCAGTTGAAAAAGTAGGCCTGTTCTATCCACCAGACCCTGCAAGCTACAAATACTGCACCCTTGGTGGAAATGTGGCCGAAAACGCTGGTGGCCCCAGATGCGTGAAATACGGAGTAACCAGAGAATATGTAATGGAGCTTAATACTGTTATTCATACCGGAGAAATAATTCACACAGGCAGACCAACACTTAAAGATGTTGCAGGATACGATATAACAAGACTTTTCATAGGTAGTGAAGGAACACTTGGATTGTTTACAGAAATCACAGTTAAACTGATACCAAAACCACAGGCAGCAAAAACCGTAATGGCAATATTTTCAGATATAGCTGCTGTAGGAAAAACAGTAAAAGACATATTCAAAGCAGGAATACAGCCTTCTGCACTGGAATTTATGGATAAACTGGCAATTAATGCAGTTGAGGATTTTGGTCATTTCGGTCTTCCAAGGGACGCAGAAGTGCTGCTTTTGATTGAAGTTGACGGACACCCAAAAGCTATAGATGACCAGATTGTTGAAGTTGCAAGAATATGTGAGCAAAACGGAGCCAAAGTCCAGATTGCAAAAACAGCAAAAGAAGCAGAAAAACTATGGGAAGCACGAAGGGCTTTATCCCCTGCAGTATCAAAACTGGGAAGAGTAAAAATAAACGAAGATATAGTATTCCCAAGAAGCTATTTACCGGAAGCCCTACCAAGACTGAGAGAAATAGGTAAAAAATACAATCTGAAAATGGTTAATTTCGGACATATCGGAGACGGAAACGTCCACGCAAACTTTATGATAGATGGAAGAGATGAGGATGAGCTGAAAAGAACAGAAAAGGCAGTGGAGGAAGTTTTTGAACTGGCACTTTCCTATGGTGGTTCAATAACAGGTGAACACGGGGTAGGAATAACCAAAGCAGCATTTATGAAAAAACAGTTTAGACCTCAGGAACTTGAAATAATGAGAGGTATTAAAAAAGTATTTGACCCTAAAGATTTAATTAACCCGGGAAAAATGGATATAGATTAATAAATATGCTAAAATATTTTTTTCGTTAATTAACCTGTGGAGGAAGAAAATGGCAGTCTGTCAAATATGCGGAAAGAAAACTGCACATGGAAACAGAGTTGCACACTCTGCAACAACATCTAAAAGAGTATGGAGACCTAACCTCCAAAGAGTAAAAGCTGTTATGCCAGATGGTTCTACAAAAAGAATATATGTATGTGCAAAATGCCTTAAAGCAGGCAAAGTTAAAAAAGCGGTCAGATAAGGTCTTCTTGTCTGACCTTTCTCCCTCTTGCCTTTCTCCCCCTTTTCCTTCATATTTATCTTAAAAACCACTCAGGAATAATATGAAAATACTAAAAAAAGAAGAGATATATCCTGTTTTAAAACAACTTTTTTCCTCAGCACAAAAAGAAGTAAAAATATCATCACCATGGATAAAATCAGAGGTTTTATCCACACTTTTAGATGAAAAAGAAATAGACATTCAACTGATAATCCGAGGTTCTGAGCTTGAAGATTTTACAATAACAGATATAGACATCCTGAAAAAAATAAAATCTATCGGTGGTAGAGTTTATCTAAATCCAAACATACACTCAAAATTTGTAATTATAGATAACCAAAAAGCTGTTATAGGCTCTGCAAATATTACAAAATCAGGTCTTTATGAAGACGGAAACATAGAAACGGCAGTTTTAATTGAGAATAAACAGGAGATAAAAGAATTACTCCAGCAATTTGAGGAAATAAAGAAAAAATCAATAAACCTGTTTGAAAATATAGCCGGCATTGTCCTTAACAGCCTTAGTTCAATAACCGTTGAGGCATTTTTGTTTGAGGAACTTCCCCAGCAGACATACATAAAAATCCCAATCTCTGAAACAGCTTTTTTACTTGGAAGAATAGCTGTGATTAAAGAGTTAAACAGTTCTTTATTCTCAACATTTTATAATTTTGCATCCCGTTCAATGCTGTCAGAAACCCATAAAATAGAAACTGTTCTGGGACAGAAAGATGAACTTTTCAGAAAAGCCCTGTTATTTGCATATCTAAATGAAAAAAATCAAAATTTACGGATAGCCCAGATAGAGATACTTGCAGAATTTAATCCTGAAAAAATCCGAGAAAAGGAAAGCATTTTAAAAACCCCTATGACACCGCCGCAAGCAGGTTCATTAATTTACACACTTCATGATGAAAAAGAAATAGAAGATATTATGCAGATAAACCATGCAGGATACCAGATGGGCAAGCCTGTAAAATTTGGGAAACTGTTTAATACATCCCTTAATGCCTTTATTGATTTGGAAAAGATATACACAATGCACATGGCTGTGCTGGGAACCACAGGTTCAGGTAAAACAACATTTGTCCGGAGGGTGCTGGAAAATCTGGAATACTCAGATATCCAGACATTTATAATAGACCTTTACGGTGAATATAAAAAATCAGTTAGAAATTCCCATATCTTAGAAATTCCGGATATACTTTATCCTGTTAATTTTGATGATATAAAAAATCTGTTTAAAGAATATGGAATAAGCTTTCAGGAAAAATCTTATGAAGAAAAAAAGGTGGCTGCATACTTTAGAAAACTTCTTAAACCTGACCTTCAGATAATCGGTTTTAGAGAAATCTCCCTTGAAGAAGCAATATTAAATGCAGTGGATATGACAGAGCTTAAAGGAGAGTTAAGGTCTGAGCTTTTAACATTCCTTGATATGCTAAAAAGAGATTACCCTGAAGAAGCCCTAAGCTATCATATAAATCTTACGCAGGAATTATTTGAAGCAATCGGTAGTGATAAGAACTTTGTTATCTTTGATTTTGAAAAAGTTGAAAATCCTATCACAAGGGTAAATATAGCCGGTCTTGTAATGAAAGAGATATTCAGGAAGGCAAAATCAGATGACAAAAAACGGGTTGTTATTCTGGAAGAAGCCCAGAATTTTGCTCCGGAAAAAGGATTTGGAGAAGTTCAGGCAGGTTCTTCAAATATTTCTTATGTAATGGCAAGGAAAATAGCCACAGAGGGAAGAAAGTTTGACCTTGGCCTTATTGCAATAACACAAAGGCCTGCAAACATAAGCAAATATGTCCTCTCACAGCTTAATACACAGGCAGTTTTCAAGCTGATTAACAGAAATGACCTTGAGGCTGTATCTGTATTTTTTGAGTATTCTAAAGAGGATATTTTCAACATCCTGCCATTTTTAAAACCGGGAACCGGATTTATCACAGGTCTTGCCGTTCCTTTTGGTATCCTAACCGAGATAAAATTAGGATAATTAGCAAAAAATTGCTGCAGGAATAAATTATTCCCAAAAAAAGACAGAGGGAGAAGTATGAAATTTGTAGATAAAGCCAAGATTTATGTAAAAGGTGGAGATGGTGGAAATGGCTGTGTTGCTTTCCGCAGGGAGAAGTTTGTTCCTTTAGGTGGCCCTGCAGGTGGTAACGGCGGAAAAGGTGGAGATGTAATATTACAGGCTGATGATAGACTGACAACACTGCTGGATTTTAAACATAAAAAGCATTACAAAGCACAAAGAGGGCAGCATGGTTCAGGAAGTAATAAACACGGAAAAAATGGGGAAGACCTTATAATAAAGGTTCCTGTTGGAACAGTTGTTAAAGATGCAGAAACAGGAGAGATAATAGCAGACCTTACTAAAAATGGACAAACGGTTGTTGTGGCAAAGGGTGGTAAAGGTGGTAAAGGAAATGCAGCATTTAAAACCTCAACAAACCAGTCCCCTGATTATGCAGAAGAAGGACAACCGGGAGAGGAGAAATGGATAGAGCTTGAGCTTAAGCTGATAGCAGATATAGGTATAGTAGGATTTCCAAATGCTGGAAAATCAACCCTCATATCTGTTTTATCTAATGCAAAACCAAAGATAGCAGATTATCCATTTACAACACTCGCCCCAGTCTTAGGTGTTTTAAAACTGGATTATGGAAAAAATGTTGTTATAGCTGATATCCCCGGACTTATAGAAGGAGCAACAGAAGGGCACGGTCTTGGACATGAATTTTTAAGACATATAGAAAGGACAAAGGCATTAATCCATATGATTGATATATCAGATTACAGGGAAAGGGAGCCTGAAGAGGCATTTGAGGTAATAAACAAGGAAATGGAAAAATTTTCTCCACAATTACTTGAAAAACCACAGATTGTTGTAGGAAATAAAATAGACATCCTGTCAGATAAAACAGAAATAGACAGGCTTAAAAAATATTTTGAAGAAAAAGGATATACATTTGTTCCAGTTTCCCTTGCAACCCTTGAAGGAGTTGATAAACTTAAAGAAGAGGTATCAAAACTTTATGAAAAAATTACGGGAGAGGGGAGGTCAACTACCCCCTAATAAATTAGGAGACTTGTAGCTGATGCATAAAAGCACCGTTACATTAGGACGGTTGATAACGCCCCACTGGAAGGGATATACCGCTTTCAGCCCCAGCTTAAAGCTGGATAGTTTTATTTTTACCCCGAAACCGTTTTTCTCCACTTTGGAGAGTGCCTTTGGGATTTTATGAGATACTTTTTATGAGATACTTTAACAAAAATTTAAAAAATATTATTGGTTTTCTCCCAATTTTAACAGTTCTTTGAATTGGGTAAACAGAAGGTAAACAAAAACTGGGTTTCAGGTTGATAGGAGGTGAATTATGAACAAAAAACTTATAGCAATCGGAGCAGTTGTTTTAATCCTGCTGGGAATATCCGGAACATATCTTTATGCAAAATGGACGGGGGTTCAGAAGGTTAAAGAAACAGTAAATAAAATACTTTCTCAGGATGAGTTGAAAGACAAAATAACAATAGGTGAATATGATTTTGAGCCTATAACAAACACAGCTATTTTAAAAAATATCACCATAAAGGATTATCCTGAAAAGGGATACACAGGAAAAATAAAAGAGATTAAGGTTTATGATTTTGGGGAGAACAAAGATTTTAAATTTCCAATAAAACTAACTGCAGAAGTCCAAGATTTTGAAGCCAGTTCAAAAGATTTTCATATAAATCTGAATATAAAGCAGTCTTACATTTATCAACCTGAAAAGAAAATTTATCACCTGAAATATTCAGAGATTTATAACGATAAGTTCCATTTGAAATTTTCATTTAGACTAAAAGATGTTGACCCGATAATCTTTAACTACGATTATGAGAAACAATCAAATCCTGCAGATTATATGATGCTTTTTAGCAAATTACTCCAGATAAAGCCGCAATTTTTAAGTATTGAATATATAGACAGAGGGGCTACACAACAGCTGATTGAAGATATGGCAAAAAGGGAACATAAATCACCTGAAGAAATCAAATCAAAAATAATATCTGACCTGCAAAAAGAGCTTGCAAAAGCCACAAATCCTGTGGAAAAAGAGCTAATAAAAGGATTTATTTCCATAATAAAAAATGGAAAAGGTAAAATAACCATAAACATAAAAGCAAAAAATGATGTAGCATTTCAAGATATGATGGTGCTTATGATGATGTCCAATAAGCCTGATGATATGTTTAGTTATTTAGGTAAATTTTTTGATGTCCAGATTAAATATCAGGAGACATAAATGCTGGTAAACAGATTTCCTAAAATGGCTGCCCTTCAAAAATACAGAGCATTAAAACTTGGATACCCTGAAGACCTTGCAGAAGCAATAGGAATAGCAGAAGCTTTAAAATATGCTATATTCAAAAGATTAGCTCATTCAGAAAGGAGATATCATGAAGAAGAAGAAAAAAGAAAAAAGGAAAAGCAACAACTGGACTGGGAAACATTTAAAACATTTAAACTTGCTGCCTATAACGGCTGGCCTTACGTGGCAGGTAAGGTAGAAACCCCTGAAGAATACAAAAAAAATATCTACTGGAGATTTGGAGAAGAAGGGGGTAAAAAGATAGAAAAATGGGCAGAAAATATAATCAAAAAAGTCCCTGAAGACTATCTGAAAAACGAACAAAAATTCTTCCGTGAAGTTTGGGTTCCTCACAGAGACGACCCGATTGATGTATAATATCCTCAAAAAGAGGGGATACACTTGAGACTTGAACTTTTAAATAAAACTTACCGTTTAAAACAGGAACTATCCCAGCTTGCAATAACACTTTCTGATGAAATAACCAAAGAAGAAGTCCTTTCAAAATGGAACCTTTATGAACCTTCTCCGGTATTCAGGACAACGGCAGCAGAGGACGGTTCCCTTAACAAAAAGCATTATCTTGGTTTTTATTTATATTCAGTCGCAGGTTATTCAATAAACTTTCATCAGGAGCAGGAATATTCAGAAGAGGTAGTAGGCGAAATAGGCCTTTCTGTGATTAAAAAAACAGAACTTATTGACCAGTATCTCAGAATGTTAATGTTTTTGTGCGAACTGAAAGCATTGCTGAAACTTGCTTTAAAAGAAAAACCGGAATTCTTGCTTATAGATGGAACACTTAGCAGCAGATTTATAACAATATTTCCTAAAACAGACTGGTTTTCTGGGGAAGAGTTTGAAGGGAAGATAGCAAATGTTGCAGGTGAGTTTATAAAAGAGCTTAAGGAAAATCTATTTGATGAGGATATAGCTGCTTTCTCAATAAAAAATAAAGTAATTGCAAGGCTTATTGAAGTTCTGGGAAATAAAGGAAATAGAACAGATGTGATTGAAGCAACACTGGCAAAACTTGCATATTTTGAGTATCTGCTGCTTCTTCATAAATTATTTTATGGACTTGACTGGAAGCCTGTTGTTATTGGAATAGCAAAAACTTCCCATTCAACAGAGCTGTTTAATAAGTCATTACCGGATATCAGAATTTTACATCAGCATATTACAGAAACAGGTTATACAAAGCCGATTTATCTTAATCTTGAAGAAACAAAATGGGAATTTTCAGAAATATTTGAAATGGTAGAAAGGGAAATAGCATTCCAGCTTAAAGAGGTAAATATAAAATATTTTTACTCTAAATATGATGAAGGCAGAACAATATCTCTGATAGAAGTTTATGAAAATCCTGAACATACAAATATAACCCCTGAGTATATAATGGACACCCTGCATTATTTTGCCGTCTCAGGATATCCTTTCCCATTGAGAAAGGCGGATAATGAAGTGAGAATAACACACAAAGATATGGAACTGATAGAAAATCTACTGGGTCTTCAGAGGGAGCTTCATGGCAGAGAGGGTCTTACTTAGATATCAAGTCTTACTGGTGTTATTGATAGTTGGTTTATCCCTTGGGATAAATAAGATTTTTTTACAGAAAGGAAAAGTATTTTCACCTGACAGATTAAAAGTGAATATAAACGCGGCAGATATAAATACTTTGGTAAAAGTTCCCTATATAAAGGAAAAAACTGCAACAAAAATAATAGAAATAAGAGAAAAAAGCGACGGTTTTACAGATTTAAATCAGCTTAAAAATTTGAGATACTATAAAAAATTTAAATACTTTTTGAAGGTGGAGTGATGCTGCTGGAAAATCTGTCTTATGTGGAAGTAGAAGCATATTTAGTGGAAAAGGATATTGTCCTTATTCCTATTGGTTCAACAGAGCAGCATAGCCCTTACGGCCTTATTGGAACTGATTTTATTACAGCTGAGGCTATTGCCAGAGAGGTAGGAAAAAGACTTGATATTCTGGTGGCACCAACCCTGACTTACGGTATGTCCCAACACCACATGGGATTTAAAGGCACAGTAACACTTTCACCTGAAACAATGGTAGGTGTAATTAAGGATATTGTTAATTCTTTTTTAGACCATGGTTTTAGAAGAATTGTTTTTATAAACGGGCATGGTGGGAATATAGAGCCTGTAAAAACAGCCTTTACACAGCTGAAATATGAAAACAAAAAAGGAATATTTGAAATTATATCCTGGTTTTTACTTCCAGAGGTTCAGGAGATAGAAAGGGATATATTTGAGGATAAAAATGGATATCATGCTACTCCATCTGAAGTTTCAATAACAAAATTACTTAGACCTGAGGCTTTCAAAACAAAACCATCAGAGAAAAAAAGATTAACCAAACCAAGAAATCAGATTTATTACCCACTTTCCCGTGAAGAATTCAAACAGGCCTATCCAGATGGTAGAATGGAATCAGCCCCATGGCTTGCCAAGGAAAAATACGGAAAACTAATTATGGAAGAAGCCGTCAGAGTAATCTCAAACAGAATTAGAGAAATTTTAAAGATGAAAATGTTATAAAAATATCTCTTGTTGTATTTTATGAATAAATTAGCATTAAATAAAATCAAAAATTTTGTTTGTGAAAATTTTATAGGAAGTAAACTTTTTGTTTACGGCTCAAAAATTTATGGAGAACATACACAAGAAAGTGATTTAGATTTACTAAATTCCAAATTTAAATTGGAAAATGAAGAAAAAAATCATTAATAAAATAACAGAGATTAATTGGAAAGATAATACAAATATAAGTCCTGTTGTTGTTTCAAAGGAAGAATGGATTAAATATCATTCAATACCTTTATTCCAAGAAGTCAAAGAAAAGGGATTGATAATTTGAAGGAAAGTTTAAACAGAAACATTTGAACAGCAATATTCCTTTTATCTATGAAATTACGTAAAATATCTTCAAATACAAATGGATTAAGAATATTTAATATGGATTTAGAAAAAAATATCCAGCAAGCTAAAGAAGTTTTAAAAGAGGCGGATGCCCTGCTGATTACTGCAGGGGCAGGAATGGGAGTTGATAGTGGTCTGCCTGATTTCAGGGGAACAGAGGGTTTCTGGAGAGCTTATCCTATTGCCAAAAAACTGGGTCTGAGATTTGAAGAGCTTGCCAATCCAAGATGGTTTAAAGAAAATCCAAAGCTGGCATGGGCTTTTTATGGACACAGACTTAATCTATACAGGAAAACACAGCCACATGAAGGATTTCATATACTCAGAAAATTAGGTGAAAGCAAAAAAGGAAAATATTTTGTTTTCACCTCCAATGTTGATGGTCAGTTCCAGAAAGCCGGTTATGATGAAAAAAGAATTGTTGAGATACACGGTTCAATCCATCATCTTCAGTGCACATTGCCCTGCACGGATGATATCTGGCCTGCAGACAATATAGAGATAGATATAGATATGGAAAAATTTGAGGCAAAAGAACCTCTACCAAGATGTATCCATTGTGGAGAGATAGCACGGCCAAATATACTGATGTTTGGAGACTGGGAATGGATTCCTCACAGAACGCAGGGGCAGGAATTTAGATTTGAAAACTGGCTTGAACATATATATGACATGGATTATAAGCTTGCCATTGTTGAGATAGGAGCAGGAAAAGCTGTTCCAACAGTGAGAGTAACATCTGAAAGTATTGCTTACAGATACAATGGAACACTTATAAGAATAAATCCAAGGGATTATGACGTTCCATCTTCAAAGCATATATCCCTCCCAATGAAAGGATTGGAAGGGATAAGAGCAATAACAGAAGGGCTTGTATAGTCCTATTTACCAAGTAGCTGTTTCAGGTCTTTATCCCTTATTATCCTGACTATACTGGTTGAGCCTGTAAGACCACCTACATAACCAAGTAAAGCAACGATGATATCTTTTTTGCTAAAGTCCTTTTTGTAAGCCTGTTTTACAAATCTTCTCAGCATATCGTCTGTATCTAATTCCTCTTCTATAACCATATAAGGCTCAACTCCCCAGACTATATTCAGTCTTCTTAAGACCTTTATATCGTGTGTAATCCCCAGTATTCTACAGGCAGGTCTGAATTTGGCAACATTGATAGCTGTTCTACCTGACTTTGTAAATGCCACTATTGAGCTTGCATTAACGTCTTTTGCAAGTGAGCTACCTGCAGAAGCTATGGCTGTTGTTGTATCCTCAACAGGTCTATCCTGATAAAACGGATATATCTTCTCTGTTTCTTCAATCGTTCTTCTCATTACTTTTACAGCTTCTACAGGATACTTACCTACTGCTGTTTCATCAGAAAGCATTACTGCATCTGTTCCATCTAAAACAGCATTAGCTATATCTGAAACTTCAGCCCTTGTTGGTCTTGGTGAAGTAAGCATTGAAGTTAGCATCTGTGTTGCTGTTATAACAGGCTTACCTTTTTCATTACATTTTTTAATTATCATTTTTTGAAGGACAGGGACCTTTTCCATATCTATCTCAACTCCCAGATCACCTCTGGCAACCATTATTCCATCAGCTTCATCTATAATTTCATCTATATGTTCTATTGCTTCATGTTTTTCTATTTTGGCAAATACAGGAACATCTCCACCGAATTTTTTGACATACTTTTTAGCTTCTTGAACATCCTTTGCTGTTTTTACAAAGGAAAGGGCAACAATATCAACTCCTATTTCAATACCGAATTTCAAGTCTTTTTTATCCTTTTCTGTTAAAGCTGGAATATCAAGCTTTAGATTTGGGAAATTAACACCTTTACGGGAAGAAACCATCCCTCCAACCAGAACTTTACATAAAACTCCTTTCTTAGTTTTTTTGATTACTTCCAGTCTGATTGTTCCATCAGCTATATATATTCTGTCGCCTTTTTTTAGTTTATCTAATATCTCAGGATGGTTTATTGTTATTTTTCCTTTGTTTCCTACGATATCATCTTTAACTATCCATATTTCGTCTTCATAGTGTAGATAAAAAGGTTCCTCAACTTCTCCTACTCTTATTTTGGGACCTGATAAATCCTGCAAGATAGCAACTTCTTTTTTCAATTTTTTTGAAACTTTTCTGATTTTTTCCAGATTTTTCTTATGGGTTGGGTGGTCTCCATGGGAAAAATTAAATCTAAAAACATCTACACCACTTTTTATTAATTCTTTTATTTTATTTTCTGTGTTAGTTGCAGGACCCAGTGTAGCTACGATTTTGACCCTTTTCATATTGCCTCCCTGATGTTTTATAATATATTGGTTATGTTTCCTGTTTTATATCATACTTTAAATCAGGTTTGATTACTATTAATATTTTTAACAGAAGTAAAACTTACTAACAGGTGAGGTAAATGAAAGAGATTAAAAGAAGAAACACCCAGCAAAGAAAGGTTATTCTGGATATATTAAGGTCTACAGACACCCATCCAACAGCAGACTGGATATATGAAAGGGCAAGGGAAGTTATACCTAATATTAGCCTTGGCACAGTGTATAGAAACCTGAAAATTCTCAAAGAAGAAGGGCTTATATTAGAGCTAAATGATGGAAAACAAAGCAGATTTGATGGAAGAATAGACAGACATTTCCATTTCAAGTGCACACAATGTAACAGCATTTATGATATAGAAACAGAAGGAATTGTTCAGGTAAATACTGATATTCTTAATAAAGAAGGCTACTCAGTGGAAAGCTGGGATATAGTATTTACAGGAATATGTCCCGCCTGTGGTGGTAAGCAAAGTTGAGAAGGATAATCAGTCCGATAAACAATAGACCCGATAGACTACCTCCGGGGCAGCACTGGACAAGTAAACTTCATATCCTTGGCATATCTGACCCTCCTGATATAGATTTATCTTCTTACAGACTCAAAATTTTCGGTGAGATTGAAGAACCTGTTGTTTTAACATGGGATGATATTCTGGAACTGGAAAAAGTAGAGCTGATAGCTGATTTTCATTGCGTTACCAGATGGAGCTATCCTGATGTTGAATGGATAGGCTTCCATGTTGATGAGATTAAAAAGTTAGTAAATATAAAAAATACTGCAAAGGCAGTGATGATACATTCTTTAGATGGCTATACCACAAACATTCCCCTTGAATATTTCTTTGATGAGGATGTGATATTTGCCTATAAATTATTTGGCAAACCTTTGCCAGCAGACCACGGTTATCCATTGAGGCTTATTGTTCCCAAACTATACTCATGGAAAAGTGCCAAATTTGTGTCAGGTATTGAGTTTATGCCTGAAAATAGACCGGGGTTCTGGGAACAACGGGGATATCATATTCTTGGAGACCCATGGAAAGAGCAGAGATACTCAGTTTAGAAAAAAAGCTTAAAAATGAGCTTTTTAAACTGATATCCATACCATCCCACAGAGATTGTTCACAGATACAGGAATATATAAAAGACAGGCTAAGTTTTATAAAATTTGAAGACCAGAAAATAAATAAAAATAATCTCTATAATATTTACAGCATTTCTTCTGAAAAGCCAATTTTAGTTAATACCCATGTTGATACTGTTCCACCTATTAATATGAAAGACCCTTTTAAGCCTTATGAAAAAGACGGCAGAATTTACGGCAGAGGTGCTGCAGATACAAAAGGTTTAATAGCAGCTCTTATAATAGCCCTTGAGGATTTTTATAAAAAGTATGGCTTTGTTCCTGTATCTGTTGCCTTCACGGTAGATGAGGAGCAGAACACCGCCCTTGGTTCACAGGAATTAATAAAGGTTTTAGAGCCAATTAAAAGCATTCTTGTTTTAGAACCAACCTATGGTAAGCTATGCACTGCCCAGATGGGAACTTATGAGTTTCGCCTAAAGGTTCATCTACCGTCTGCCCACGCCTCTGAGTTTGAAAAATTCAAAAATCCTGCAAAAGAAGCCTTTAAAGCAATAAATCTTATTGAAAAAGAGTTAAACAGACCTGTTAATATTCTCAGATTTAACAGCGGCTGGGAACATTATGCAGTTCCTGATAAAGCAGAGGTTTTATGTGAGTTTAAGATATTTGAAAATGAGCTTGTTTCTGACATAGAAAGCAAGCTTACAGATGTTATAGATAATCTTGATACACAGATAGAAATTATTGTTGAGGATTACGAGGAGTTTAACAGATTTAAAAAGGGACAATTGATTGGTCTATTGGAAAAAGCATATAAGGAAGAATTTAACACCGAAGCAAAAAAAGGAATTATGCCTTCATGGACAGATGCTTCTAATTATCATAAAGCAGGTTTTGAATGTGTTATTTTTGGTTTTGCAGATTTATCAATTTCCCATTCTGACAGGGAAAGCATTTCTATTGAGGAACTAATCAATAACTATAGATTTCTTTACAGATTTTTCTCCATTCTGACCCAGCCGTAATATTTTATCCCTGTTTCCTGAAATCCATGTTTTTTATAAAAATCAATAGCCCGTTTATTTTTTTCTCCCACCCATAATCCAGATTTTTTTAATCCAAGCTCTTTAAAATGCTCCAGCACTTTGTTCAAAAGTAAATCTCCCAATCCTTTACCCCAGAACTTTTTCTTTACAGAAAGTTCATGAATTTCCCCTACATGTTTTCCTTCAATATCAATCCAGTTTCCATCCCCTACAATAAAAGCTGCTGGTTCATCCTCATAAAATAAGATCTTGAAAAATGTTGAATGCTTTTTGAGCCATTTAATATATCTTTTGGCCTGTTTACGATTAGCTTCTCCATACTCAGGAATGTCCTGATATGCATCCATAAGTATGTCAATAACTGTGTCTAAATATTTATCTTCAAAATCTTTTAGCTCAATCCTTTCCATAAGAAATATTATAAATTCTGGAAAGCAAAAATAAGCAATGAAAATGTTAAAATTTAATAAATTTTTGAAGTCTACAGGGAGATTTAATGCTCTCAAAGATATACGGGCAACAGAAAAAGGATATATATCTGCTTATATTTAATCTGCTAAAGGATAGTAATGTATTTGGAATTCTTTATGGTAAAAAAGGGATAGGCAAAAAATATGTTGTCACAAGTGCAATCAATAATCTGTCTTCATCATTTGATAAAAAGATATTCATTGAAGCAACACCTCTATGGAAAAATGAAATTCTTTCAACCCTTGGCATAGAAGCAGATGCAGAAATATCCAAAGAGGAATTTTTAATTAAATTAATAGATTTTCTGGAAGGTTTTGATGGCAGAGTGTTTATTGTTATAAATAATGCACAGAATTTGACAGAAAAAGAGTTGTCAGAACTTGCACATCTTTTAAATATAAAAGAGAAATTATCTGTTTTTGTAATAGGCACATCACAGCTGAAAGAAAAGCTAAACCCATTTAAGATAGGAAAAATAGAAGGTAGCATAAACTTTATTCTTGAGGTTGAACCTCCTGAGTTTGAGGAGTTCAAAAAATACTTTACAGATAAGTATGGTTCCCAGATTGAAGAAAAAGCCTTAAAAATACTTTATAAAATGACAGACGGTTCTATAGAAGAAGCTGAAAATACCATATTAAGAATAGGAAAATTCCCTATAGAACCTAAAGATTTAGGATACAAACCGGATTTTTTGAAACCTGTTTTGCTTGGAGTGGCTATTTTTACAATTATAGGTGTAATTTCATACGGAATTTATTACGGATGGAGTTATTTTAATTCACCAAAAGAAGAAGAAATAGTAGAAAAAATCAAAAAGTTAGATAAAAAACTACCGGAAGAAGGGATAATTACAGAAGGATTACCTATCAAACCAAAGCCAAAAAAACATAAAAAACCTGTGATTAAAAAGATAGAGTTCAATGAAGAAGATATTATTCAGGAGATTAACCGGCAGTTAGATAATCTTTCTTTTGATATACCTGAAGTAAAGTTCTATCAGCCGGTTTATAATTATCTTGTTCAGGTAGCAGCATTCAGGAATTTTGATAATGCGAAAAAGTTTGCCGATAGTCTGAAAAAAGAATTTCCGGATATAACTGTAATTAAAACCAAAAAAGGACTCAGCCTTGTTGTAATCAAAGCCGAGAATAAAGAAAAAGCTGTTAAGATTAAAAATAGACTTAAAAAATATAAATTGAGTGCGGTAATTAAAAGGATTAGAAAATGATGGATTTTTTAGAGTTTTTTAATTTAAAGGAAAATCCCTTTAAACTTACGCCTGATGTAGATTTTTTCTATATGTCATCTGTCCATCAGGAAGCCCTTGCTTCACTTGAATACTTACTTAATTCTGAAGAAGGGTTTGCAGTAATTATAGGTGAACCTGGAACAGGAAAAACAATAACAATCCGTAAATTCCTCAGTCAGATTCCGGACAATGTGGAATATGCTTATATTCTTTTTCCTAATTTATCTCCTGAAGAGTTATTTATGGCAATATTAGAGGATTTTGGCATACAACTATCTGATAAAGTTTCTAAAAATAAGCTTTTTTCTACATTAAGAGACTTCCTGATACAAAAAAGGAAAGAAGGCAAAAAAGTTCTTGTGATTATTGATGAAGCCCAGAATTTACCTGTGGAAACCCTTGAAGAACTCAGAATTTTATCAAATCTGGAAACTGATAAAGAAAAACTACTTCAAATAATACTTCTTGGTCAGCCTGAATTAGAAGAAAAACTGAACTCATCAGAACTTAGACAACTCAGACAAAGGATAAGTATTCTGACCAGTCTGTCAAATCTGGATTACAGAGAAATGGTTGATTATATCAACTACAGACTATCAAAGGCAGGTAACTCAACAATAAGAATATCAGAAAAAGCCTATAAAGCTATTTATAAATACACACAGGGAAATCTAAGACTGATAAATCTGCTAATGGAAAGAGCCCTTATGTCAGCTTTTGTTGAAAATAAACACCAGATTGATAAAGAAAATATAGAAAGTGCAGCGGAAAGTCTTGCCTTAAGAAAAGAAACTGAGAATAAAAAGTATCCTGTTTTAATAGGTGTTTTTGCATTTATAGTCTTTATATTTGCCGGTGGTTTTGCCTATATCTATTTTTCAGATAAAAATCCTCCTAAAAGAAATACCGTTATTAAAAAAATTAATAAATCTGCCATTCAACATAAATTTGGAATAGTAATTGCAAGCACTTTAAATATGAGGGAGTCTCCATCTATTAATTCAAAAATTATTAATAAATTAAGAAGAGGTGATAAAATAGAAATTGTTGAGGATACAGGGGACTGGGTAAAAGTAAAAAAAGACACCCTTCAGGGATGGGTTAAAAAAGAGTACATAAAGATAGAAAATGGAACAGCTAAAAAAACGAATCAACCAGATAATAGGAAAGAATTTTAAACATGTGGAAGCTATTTTTGTGTATAAAGATGATAGTTTGATTTCATACAAATTTGCTCCATTTATTGAAGACAATCCTGACAACTTTTATAAATATACATCTCATATAGATAAGATTTTGAAATATAAGAATAGATTAAGGGAAAAAGTCCTGTATTATTACAAAGTGCATATTGGAAAGAAATATGTCTACTTGTATGTTTACCGCTTATATGATATTTATTTCTTTATTTTCACAGATAATTTGAGTCTGGATACAGCACCTATTGTTTATGAACAAATCTTAAAACCTGTTACCCTTTAAGTTGATAAAAAATCTCATCTGCGTGGAATGAACTTCTAACCAGGGTTCCGCTAAAAACCTGTTTGAAACCTATTTCATATCCTATTTTTTCCAGTTCATTGAATTCCTCTTCAGTGTAGTATTTTTTGACAGGATAATGGTTTTTTGATGGTCTGAGATACTGCCCTATTGTTAGTATTTCACAGTTTACATTTACTAAATCTTCCATAACCTGCACTATCTCTTCTTTTGTTTCTCCAAGTCCAACCATAATACCTGATTTTGAGGTTATATTTTTGTCAAGCTCCTTAATCCATTTTATAATCTGTAATGACCTTTGATAATCGCCTCTATGTCTTACCACAGGAAATAATGAAGGAACCGTTTCTATATTATGATTAATGACTTCAGGCTTTGCTTCAGCAACGATTTTGAGGGCTTCTTTATCCCCTAAGAAATCAGGAATAAGCACCTCTATACTGCAATCAGACTTTTCTTCCCTGATTGCTCTAATAACCCGTGCAAAATGGGATGCACCACCATCAGGAAGGTCATCTCTGTTCACAGATGTTATAACTACATGCTTCAGATTTAGGAATTTTACGGCTTTTGCTATGTTATATGGCTCAGAAGGGTCAAGGGGTAGTGATCTATCATGGGAAACATCACAATAGGCACAATTCCTTGTGCATCTATCCCCCATTATCATAAATGTTGCTGTTTTCCTGCCAAAACAGTCTCCTATATTTGGACAGGATGCTTCCTCACAAACAGTATGGAGATTAAGCATCCTGAGCATAGCTTTCATTTTTGTAACATCTTCAGATAAGAAATTTTTTACCTTTGGTTTCATCATTAAACCTCCTATAATAAAAATAATAACAGAAGAGGAGGTTGCCATGACAAAAGCTTATACAGAGTATCTAACATTTAACACAAAAAACAGAAGGGAGCTTATAAAGATAACAGATAGAGTGCAGGAAGCCGTTGAAAAATCAGGAATAAAAGAAGGTTTATGTCTTGTTTCAGCAATGCATCTAACAGCTTCGGTTTTTATTCAGGATGATGAGGAAGGGTTACACGAGGACATATGGCAGTGGCTTGAAAAACTTGCACCGTTTAAGCCCGATTATAAACACCATTTAACCGGTGAAGATAATGCAGATGCCCATCTAAAAAACCTTCTTACACATCTTCAGGTTGTCCTTCCTGTTACAAATGGAAAACTTGATTTAGGACCCTGGCAGGAGATTTTTTATGCCGAGTATGATGGACAAAGACCTAAAAGAGTTATTATAAAAATACTGGGAATATGATATATTTTTATAAGAATATTTTTATATGGTGGGAAGATGTTAGAGTTTATTTTAACTGCTGCAGCCGAGCAGGAAGTATTTAACAAACAGCTTGACAAATGTGACCCTTATTCTGCCTTTGGTGTTTTCTGTAATGCAAATGGATTGATAGAAGGATTTTTAATTATAGCCGGTGTTATTGTTCTGGTTGCAGGAACTCTCTGGTTTGTTAAGAAAAATCAGGAAGCAAATGCAGAAAAGCACAGGGAAAAGTATAAGAAATATACTCAGTGAAACTGTTCAGCTTCATCTATTATATCTTCAACATCTTCTTTTTTCTCATTTTTCTTGTTTTTTAACTCTTTTATAGAATCTATTAGGACATATTTTGCAAGGGCTTTTGCCTCTTCAAATGGAATATCAAAAGGAGGCATGTAAGCCATTCCCGGCCAGTGTTCAGGTTTTGGTTTTATAATAAGTTTTGCAACAGTTTCTATGGCCTTTTGGCTTTGGCCGTATCTTTTAGAGATTTCAAGGAAAGAAGGTCCCACCACTCTTCTGTCAGGGGCATGACAGGAAGAACAGTTATACTTGTAGAATAAAGTTTTACCATCAAGTGCAAATGAAGTTAATGAAAAGAATAAATATATAAAAAGCCCCCAAATAAAGGGGGCTTTAGTTTTATTTGTGGCTAAGAATGAATTGTGCAAGAGCTTTAAGTTCCTCATCAGAAAGTTGTTTTGTTGTGTTGAGCTGTGGTTTCATTGTAGCGAACATAGAAGGTAATACTTTTGGTTTAGCTTCGCCTTTGAGGAATTTAATTAAAGCAGCTTCATCTCCGTTGTAAGCTTGAGCAATTTGTTTTAAAGATGGTCCTACAGTTTTAACTGCTGCTTGGTGGCATGCTGTACATCCTTTGCTTTGGAAAATTGCTTTTCCGTCAGCTGCCATTGCTGCTGATACAGCTACAGCCAGTCCGAAAGTAGCCGCTGCAACTAATTTTTTCATTTGTCTAACCTCCATTAGTTTGATTTAATCTTTTTATAATATAACCTATAGTTTAAAGTCAACTTTTATTTTATGTTTTATATCATATTTATTTTAATATATTCTAATTTCATATTTTAGCTAATTTTTGAAATTTTTGATAATAATCTAAGGTAGAATATTACTAAATTTTTTCTGAAGAGAGGAGAAGATGGATAAACCTAAAAATGATTTGCTAATAAGGGCAGCACATAGAGAACCTATAGAAAGGACACCTATATGGCTTATGAGACAGGCAGGCAGATATATGCCTGAATACAGGGCATTACGCCAAAAGGCCGGTAGTTTTATGAATTTTTATAAAAATGTTGAGCTATCAGTTGAGGCAACAATTCTGCCCTATAAAATTTTGGGAGTTGATGCTTCAATAATATTTTCAGATATACTTACTCCCCTTGAAAGTATCGGAATGAAATTTGAGTTTAGGGAAGGGGAAGGACCTGTATTTTTAAATCCTATTGAAGCTCCGGATGATATCCTAAAGCTTAAAAAATTTGACCCTAAGGACGTTTATTATGTGGGGGAAATAATAAAAGGAGTTAATCAGGCTTTAAATAGGGCTATACCGACTATAGGCTTTTGTGGTGCACCGTTTACCCTTGCAGCCTATATGATAGAAGGAAGAACCTCAAGGGATTTTAAAAAGGCAAAATCTTTTATGTATAACCATCCAGATGCATTTAAAGAGTTGTTAGACAAGCTATCAGATATGCTTATTAAATATCTAAACTTCCAGATCGAAAGCGGTGCCGATGCTGTCCAGATTTTTGATAGCTGGGGTGGTTATCTATCTCCTGATGATTATAGAGAGTTTGCACTGCCTCCTATAAAGAAAATCATAAAAGAGATAAAGAGGGATTATCAGCCTGTTATACATTTTACAAGGGGGGTTGCTGGATTTTTTGATGATATGATTACCTCTGGAGCAGATGTTTATAGCGTTGATTGGATGATTGACCTTACGGATGTAAAGAAAAAATTAAACGGGAAAGCTGCAGCTCAGGGCAATCTTGACCCTATTGTCCTTTATGCAGATAAAGAGGTAATAAAAGAAAAAGCTGTGGCTATTTTAAACAAATGGGGCGAGGATACAGGACATATATTCAATCTGGGGCACGGGCTAATGCCTGATATGGAGGTAGAAAAGGTTAAGTATCTGGTTAAAGTAGTTCAGGAAGAAAGCCGAAGGTAAAATAAATTATTAATTAGTGTTAATGTATAATAATATATAAAAATTTTAATAAAAGCGGGAGAGATAAAATAAATATATGCTTGCCCTTAGATACTATGGAAATAGAGATATTAGATTAGAAGATATTCCTATTCCAGAGGTTAAAGAAAACGAAGTATTAATCAAAGTAACTGATGCTGGACTGAGTCAGACTCAGGTCAATGAGTTTATTGAAGGTCCTTTAATCATAAACACACAGCCACACCCATTAACAGGAAAAAGTATTCCCCTTATTCCTTGTCAGGAATATGGAGGTATTGTTGAGAAAGTCGGTAAAAATGTTGACCCTTTATGGATAGGAAAACAAGTTGCTGTCTTACCTCTGGTTTATTGTGGTGAATGCGAGTATTGCAAAAAGGGAAAGCAAAATCTGTGTGATAAGAGGGCATACCATGGTTTATTAGGATTAGATGGTGGTTTTGCAGAATACTCTGTGGTAAATGTGAATAATATATTTCCAGTTGATAAAAAAGAATTACTCACTTTTATTGAACCAATTCTTGTAGGTATAAATACACTTGATTTGTATAAAAGGCATTCAGGGTTAGATTCTGTTAAGAATTTAAAAGTTCTTATACTTGGTGCAGGTGCCGTTGGTCTTTCTATTGCTGCTGTTTGGAAATTTTTTGCACAGGCAAATGTTTATATAAATGAGATATTAAACTTCAGAAAACAAAAAGCAGGAGAAGCCGGATTTAAAATAATAGAAAAAAATGAATTGAGAGAAAATAGCTTTGATGTTGTGATTGATGCTGCAGGGATGGATCCTCTGTCTCCTCAGGAGGCTTTAAAAGAAGGCTTAAGATACGTCAAAAAAGGAGAATTTTTTATAAGTGTAGGCTCATATTTTCATCCCATATCTTTCGTCCCTGTATATATAACAGCAAACGAGAAGCATGTTCTTTCATCAATGGCATACAAACCACGGCAAGTAGATTTACTTCCTCATATAATAGAAAAAATAAATATAGACTTTTCAAAATTCATAACAGAAATTCCTTTAAAAAATATTATAGAAGATGGATATTACAGGGCGGAGGTAGAAAAAGAAAGTTTTATCAGGATAGTTGTTAAATGTTAAAGGCTTTAGAAGACTGTTTAAGAATTGATTTCAATTTGGAGGATGTTAGGATATTTCCTAAAGAAAAAATATTTTCTTATCAAGAATATAAAAAATTACCTCTCGATAATAAATATATTTTGGCAATAAAAGGAAATATTCCTTACAAAAAAGCCCATTATTTTCTTGAAACAGCAAGAGAACTATTTAATAAGCTAAAACAAGCTGAAGAGTCTATAAGAAAATTACATATATTTCAAGAAGAAGTTGATATAGTTATAAAATCAAGCGAATTATTTTTCTCTGAGGGAAATATAGAGAACTTTTTTCTTTTTTTAAAAGACAAAAAAATAGCTTTGATTGAAAATGGAAAAATAATTTTAAACACAGGAATAGATAAATTCACAATAGATACTTCTATTATAAAACTGAGAAAAATAAAAGAGTTTTCATCTCCTTTTAAAGAAGGAGAAATTTATGGTGTTGAGTTTGGAGTATATCAACTTATAGTTCAGGACGAGAAAGAAAAATTAGATGAGTTTTCCAAAAAAATAATTAAAACAAGGCTTTTATGGCTTGATAAATTATTTAAAGAAAGAAATGAGTATCTAATTGATGAGTTAACCGGATTATACACAAGGAAAAAGTTTTTTTATGACTTAAAAAGAAATTACAATAAATCAGCTATATTTATAAACCTTAAACAGTTCTGGCTCATCAACAGTATTTATGGAATTGAACTTGGTGATGAATTTTTGAGGCGGTTTGGCCAGCTACTGAAGAAATTGGCACATTCCGAAGATGTTTACCGCATTTACGGGGAAAAATTTGCTGTGGTATTTGATAATCCTGAAGAAGCTATAGATTTTAGAGAGTTACTGTTATCAAAAGTTTCGCAGGGTATAAAACTTTATAATGAAAAACTATCAATTTACTTTGAAATCAAACCGGAAGTATCAACTGTTATTATTTTTTCTTTAAATGAGCTTTCAGTTGAAGAAGTAATGATTACATTTAAAGGAAAATACACCGGCAATCGAAACCACTCTATTTTAGAAATAGATATACTCCCCAAACTAAAAAAAGAAAAAGAGATAATAAAACTTCTGGAAAAAGCAATATCAGAAAAGAAGATAATTTCCCATTATCAGAAAATCCAAAATTTACAGGACAAAGATGATTTTTATTTTGAATCTTTAATAAGAATAGATAATGGGAAAGATTTACTTTATCCAGCTCAGTTTCTTGACATATCCAGAATGCATGGTTTTTATCCAAAACTGAGTGAGTTATTACTGGAAAAGGTAATTCAGGATAGCAAAAAAACAGGCAAAAAGTTTTCTATTAATATTGAAGTTCTGGATATTCTGAGAAAGGATTTTCTGGATTTTGTTAAAGGATTGGTTCAGGAACATAAAATAGATACTGGTAATATTATTTTTGAACTTACAGAAAATGAGGATTTTGTTAAGGTTGTTGAGGATAAAAAGGATATATTTTTTAAGCTTAGGGATATGAATATTTGTTTTGCTATAGATGATTTTGGTAAAGGTTATTCAAATTTTAATTATTTAACAATACTACCTATATCTATTGTAAAAATAGATGGTTCTTTGATAAGTAAAATAAGCACAGATAATAAAGCATTACTAATAGTTGAAAATATCAATTCTATCGCCCATGGATTAGGAATAAAAACTGTGGCGGAATTTGTATCAAATGAACAAATATATCATCTTGTAAAGAATATAGGTATAGACTATGCTCAAGGTTTTTATATATCAAAACCTTTACCTTTAAGTAGAATTATCTAAAACCCCTACTATTACTTTATTCTTTCCTAATTTTTTAGCCTGATACATAAGATTATCTGCTTCTTTAAGAGCCTTTGATAAAGGAACAACATGTTTCGTGCCTATAACAACTCCTCCTATACTTACCGTTACATTTACAGGTTTACCGTCTACTTTAATATCAATTTGACTTACTCTTTTTCTTATTTTATCAAGTAATTTGTAGAAAGTGTTTTTTGTTGTAGCAGGGACAATTATAATAAATTCTTCTCCTCCATATCTAAAAATATAATCACTTCTTCTTAGCGTGTTTTTTAGGATTTCTGCAATTTTTTTGAGAACTAAGTCTCCAATATCATGGCCATAAGTATCATTTATTTTTTTGAAATTATCAATATCAAGAAATGCAACTCCGAAAGGTTCTCCGGTAATTAAGGATATATCCATAACATCAAAATATATACTTTCAAGGCTTCTTCTGGTTAGTAGATTGGTTAGAGGGTCTCTTTGAAGTTCTTCAATTTCTTCATTAAATAGGAATGTAATTAATGTTGACATAAACAATAGATTTTGTTTTATAAACTGGTTATATTCATCAAGTAAAAGGGTATATTTCTCCAGTTTTTTGAAGGTTATTATATTTTCAGCAGTAAGATGAAGCTTTTCATGTAAAAGATATAAGTTCTTAATAGTTTCTTTATTTTTTGTTTTTATATTATTTAGCCATTTTCCCATTTCACAGGAAGACGAAGCTATTTGTATTTTTTTAGATGCAACATCTTTTGCAAGATATTCCAAAATATTTTCCTCCCAACTTATATGTTTTTCTATTGTTGATTTTATATTTAAAAACTTATTGCCTAAACTTTGTTCTATATATGTTCTAATTAAATTAATTTCGTTTTTTACATACTCGATTAAATAGCCTTTTGCAGTGTAGTTT